>JBFYPS010000345.1:0-5342 GCA_041303135.1 Crocinitomicaceae bacterium
CTTGAAAGAATTGATTTTAGCCGATTTCTTTGAAGATGATTCTCACCAAGAAGCAATTTCAACGTTGGAAAAACAAGTTGTGAAAGGCGAAATATCTTCTTTTGCCGCGGCAGAAAAATTATACAGACAATTTAAAAATAAAACATAGTGGACATTACCAAATTCAAAATCGAAGGAGAATACATCGAACTTATTCAATTACTCAAAGCAATCGGAATTGCTTCCACTGGCGGACATGCCAAAATGATTGTTGACGAAGAAATGATTATGAGAAACGGAGAACTTGAAACTAGAAAACGCGCCAAATTGATTCCAGGTGATGTAATCGAAATTCAAGTTGAACAAATCAGAATTGAATTGGAGTAAACCAATTATTTTTTCTTTTTCGGTTTTTGACCTCTCGTTTTTGGTTTGCCATATTTGGCATGCATTTTTTCCTTCAAGCGAATTTTGTTGTTCACTTTTTTGTTTTTATCCTTTTTCTCATGAAATGCAGCGCCAACATTTTCTCTTTTTGGGAGTTTGATTTGCACATTTGGCATCGTGATTCTGGGCATTTCATCATCCGTCAAGATCTCTGAAATTTCCAAATCTGCAGGCAATGCTTCCATCGGGATTTTTTGTTGCATCAAATCCTCAATACTTTCTTGAAATTTCTCTTCGAAAGGACTAATCAAGGTAATTGAAATTCCTTTTTGATCGTAACGTCCTGTTCTACCAATTCTATGGATATAATTTTCAGGCACATCAGGCGTATCAAAATTAATTACATGCGTTACTTCAGAAATATCTAAACCACGAGAAATGATGTCTGTTGCTATTAAAATTCTGTAAGTTCCGTCCTGAAATAATTTTACTGTATTAAATCGATTATTTTGCGCTTTGTTTGAGTGAATTACACCAACTTCCTCAGGAAATTTGATGTCAATTTCTTCAAACATTTTATCAGCCAACTTTTTGCTTCCCGTAAAAATCAACACCTTATTTAGTCCTTCTTCCGTTTCTAGAAGGTAATTTAATAAATTGATTTTTGTGTTGAAATTTGGAACATGATACGCTTTTTGAATAATATTTTCGAGCGGAGTTCCTGTTGGAGCTGCTTCAATTTTTACGGGTGAAATAAAATATTCTTCAATAAGTGCTTCTACTTCATCAGTAATGGTCGCTGAAAAGAGCAAACTTTGTTTTTTAGTTGGTAAAATATCTAAAATCGTTGTCAATTGTTTTCTGAATCCCAAATTCAAGGTTTCATCTACTTCATCAATGACCAATCTTTTAATGTGTTTTAGCGCCAAATCGCCTTTCAACGCCAAATCCATCAATCTTCCGGGAGTAGCAACCAATACGTCTAATCCTTCGGCAATTTGAATCGCTTGAGTTTTGATATTTGCTCCACCATAAACTCCCACGGTTGTCACATTCATGTAACGCGTCAGTTTTTCAACTTCTTCGACCACTTGTGCAACCAATTCTCTTGTTGGAACGATAATTAAAATTTGAGGAAATCTTTCTTTGGAGAAATTCCATTGTCGTAAGCAAGGAAGTAAATACGCCAGTGTTTTTCCTGTTCCAGTTTGCGCTATTCCTAGCACATCTTTCCCAGACATCATGACCGAAAAACCTTTTTCTTGAATCGTTGTAGGTTTTTCATAACCTAAATCTTTCAGGGCGTTCAATAAAGGTTTGTTGAGATTTAAATCCTCGAATGTCATGATATTTTTGCTTAAATTGAGTGCAAAGGTAAGCTTATTCTATGAAAGATTAAATTTTCATTTTTTGAAATAGTTTTATTACAGACTTTTTGGATTCAAACCAATTTATTTATGCAACTTTGTTGTATTAAAGGTGAAAACATGGAAATAATGTTAGTTTCAGCGTATTTATGTGCCATTTTAATTGGAATCACATTAGGTTTAATTGGTGGAGGTGGTTCAATTTTGACCGTTCCAGTTTTTGTTTACCTATTGAAATTGGATCCCCAATTAGCAACATCTTATTCTCTTTTTGTAGTTGGAATTTCCTCTCTTTTTGCTTCGTTTCAAAATGCTAGAAAAAATTTAATCAATTATAAAACAGGATTAATATTTGCCGCACCAGCATTGTCGGTGGTTTATTTGATTAGAAAAGTTTTGTTGCCAATGGTACCTGAGAAAATGTTCCAAATTGGAGACTATATGGTTTTGAAATCAGTAGCAATCATGTTCTTTTTTGCTGTGGTGATGCTCTTGGCCAGTTATTCGATGATCAAAGGAAGGAAGGAAGAAGTTGAAAAGAAAGACGAAAAGTTCAATTATCCATTGGTGTTGTTGCAAGGGTTAATAGTTGGGATTGTTACAGGTTTAGTTGGCGCTGGCGGTGGATTTTTGATTATTCCTGCATTGGTGTTTTTTGCCAAATTACCAATGAAAGAAGCGGTTGCTACTTCGTTAATGGTGATTTCAATCAATTCATTAATCGGCTTTACAGGTGATTTAAACCATCTAAAAATTGATTGGAATTTCTTATTGATTTTCTCCAGCTTGTCTATTTTGGGAATTTTTATCGGCATATTCCTAAGTTCCAAAATCAATGGTGCAAGTCTTCGCAAAGGATTTGGTTGGTTTGTTCTAGCAATGGGGATTTTTATTATTCTACAAGAAATTTATAAATAGTTGAACATAAAAAAAAGCCAGTCAAAATGACTAGCTTTCTTTGCAATTTATTTTACTTCAAGGATTATTTTGAAGCAATTTCTACGAATTCATCGTATGTAACAAATTTATCAGTCAATTTCACTGTACTTTTAAAGTATTCAGTTAATCTTGATTCTGCCAACATATCGTAAACTCTTGCTGATTCTTCTTTGTTTGTCAAAACTTGAACTGCTGATTGAGTTAATTCTTTATCGTCTGGCGCAGGAATACCGTATTGAGCATATTGATTCACCAAGAGGTTTTTAGTGTACTCTAAGGCTTCAGCTTGGTCAACTTTCAAATTATTAGCTTTGAAAATATGCCCTTGAATCAATTGCCATTTCATGCTTTTTTCGTAGTTCTCAAACTGATCTTCGATTTCTTCCATGGTGATTGGCTTTTCATTTGACAACAAAATCCATCTTTTCAAAAATTCAGTTGGCAAATCCACTTTCGTGTTCGCAATCAAACTATCATAAATTGAACGAGTCAACAAACGATCTGAATCATTTGCGAACATTGCTTCTAAATCTTTCGCGATGCGTTCTTTCAATTCTTTTTCTGAAGAGATAGCGCCTTCACCAAACAATTTGTCAAACAATTCTTGGTTCAATTCAGCCAATTCCATTTGACGAATTTCGTTAATTGTCATTTGAAATTTATCAGAAACATTAGCTAATTCCTCTTCAGTAATTCCCAACATCGCTGCAGTATCTTTTCCTCCTCTTGAAACATGTGTAGGATTAACAATAACTTTGTCTCCAATTTTTGCACCTTTCAATGCTTTTTTAGCTTCTTTATTTTCAACAAACTCCATTGAAATGGTTGAAGAATGCATAATTCCACCTTCTTTGATCGAATCATCGTCATTTAATTCAACAAATTGAGCCAAAATCATGTCTTTGTCAGCAACTTTTTCAGAAGCAACCAATTTTCCATAACGGCGACGCAAATCATCAATTTGTTTGTTGATCAATTCGTCATCGATTTTAACTTTTGTGTAGTCAAATTTATCTTTTGAACTCAAAGTAACTTTAACTTCTGGAGCCAAACCGATTTCGTAAGTAAATTCAAAATCTCCAGGATTATTGAAATCACCTTTTACTTCGATGTCATCTTTTGGAATTGGATTTCCTAAAATTTCAATTTTGTTGTCATTTACATAACCAAAAAGAGAATCGCTGACCATTTTATTTAATTCTTCAGCCAATAATGCTCTACCATATTGCTTTTGAATCATTCCCATTGGAACTTTTCCAGGACGAAATCCAGGGATTTTTACTTGTTTTCTATATTTTTCTAAAGCAGAACTAACTTTAGATTGATAATCAGCTGGTGCTATTTGAACTCTTAATAAAGCACTCATCGCATTTACGTCTTCACGAATTACGTTCATTTCAATTTGTTTTAATTACTATAAACAAAAAATGGCATAAGTTGTCTTACACCATTTAATCGAGTACAGATGGAGAGACTCGAACTCTCACACCTCGCGGCACTAGATCCTAAGTCTAGCGTGTCTACCAATTCCACCACATCTGCAAGTCAAATTTAAATTACAAGTACGTTTACTTTTCTTTAAATTTATTTCAAAACCCATTCTAAAATGGTGCGCAAAGATAATGATTATTTTATTCACACAAAGAAAATAAGACTTTTTTTGAATTTTTTTAGTTTTTCTATTAAGTTGTATTTATTTGGTTCAAAACTTTTTGTTTGCATTATTCTTGTTTTATAAAATAAGGGCGCAATAAATCAGTTCTTTAGTTGAGTTATAGATTCGATTTTTAACCAAATAAGTCGCATTTCATTTTGTGGAAAAAAACAATTTTAAATTTCAGCATAACGATTAAAATCGCTGTAACTTTGCATAAATTAAAATATCATGATTGATTTAGATCCAAAAGAATTGCCAATTCCACGCTTGCATCAACTTTTATTAGGTGCTATTGGACCGAGGCCTATCGCTTTTGCATCAACAGTCGATTTGGACGGAAATCACAATCTTTCACCATTTAGTTTTTTCAATGTTTTTAGTGCGAATCCACCAATTTTGATTTTTTCGCCTGCTAGAAATGGAAGAACGAATACAACCAAAGATACTTATAACAATGTGAAAGTTGTTCCTGAAGTTGTAATCAATATTGTGAATTACGATATTGTGCAACAAATGAGTTTGAGTAGTTCTCCTTATGCACCAAATGAGGATGAATTTGTGAAAGCTGGTTTTACTGCCCTTGATTCTGATTTAATTAAACCAAAAAGAGTAGGGGAATCGCCTGTTCAATTTGAGTGCAAAGTAGTTGAAGTGAAAGAATTGGGATCTGAAGGCGGCGCTGGAAATTTGGTGATTTGCGAAGTGGTGAAAATTCACATCGCTGAGGAAATCATGGATGAAAAAGGATTGATTGACCAACATAAAATCAATTTGGTTGCCAGAATGGGAGGTAATTGGTATTGTCATGCAAATGAAGATTCCATGTTTGAAATTGCGAAACCAATCACCACAATCGGAATTGGTTTTGATAATTTACCGCAAGATGTTAAATCATCTGTAGTACTTTCTGGAAATGAATTGGGATTACTTGCTGGAGTTGAATCTTTGCCTGATGAAACAAAAGTAAATGAATACAAATTGTTGGAGTTAAGTGAAATCTTCTTATCTTTAGA
>JBFYPS010000346.1:0-5251 GCA_041303135.1 Crocinitomicaceae bacterium
CTTCTATGGAAAACCAATTTCAAAACGCTCATTATAATAAATTTGATTTGGCAAAATATGGACTAAGAGTTCATGCCAAGGAGTCAACTCCAATTGAAAAAGCCAAATTGAAAAGCTTTTACGAGGAAAGTGAAGTAGAAAATACTGATTCTGATGCTAAGAAAAATGTTTTTTTCCCTACCTACTATTTCATTCCGTTCACTCCTGAATTGGTTGTTACAGACGAGAAAATAAAGCCCGACTACCTCAACAAAAACAAATTCCTATTCCCCTTAGAAATTTACATTTTACATCAAGTTTTTAGAATCTAGAAATCTCATTCTCAAGCAAGAATAAATCAAACTATGAACAAAATCAGCAGTTTGTAGAATGCTTGTGTCCAATAATTATTATTGCGTCAATCATTTTTTCTCAAAATCAACTAATAAATCAATTAAAATGAAGAAAATACTCATGTTTGTGGGAGGAATTGTCCTGCTTGTTACATCAAGCTGCACCGCAGAAAAAGAAGAAAAAGAAGTCAATGAAAAATATCTTGCAACAAGTACTATCCAAATGGATACTACCGTGACCAAAGATTATGTTTGTCAAATCCATTCAATCAGCCATATTGAATTGAGGGCACAAGAAAGGGGGTATTTGCAAAAAATCTTTATAGATGAAGGACAATTTGTCAAAAAAGGACAGCTCCTTTTTCAGATTATGCCAAATCTGTATCAAGCGGAAGTTCAGAAAGCTAAAGCAGAAGCCGATTATGCCAAAATAGAATATCAAAACACTTCCAAATTAGCTGAAAATAATGTTGTTTCACGAAATGAACAATTGATGGCAAAAGCAAAGTATGATCAAGCGTTGGCAGAGTTAGCGTTGGCAATAGTAAGATTGAAATTCACCGAAATCAGAGCACCATTTGACGGATACATAGATAAATTTCACGTGCGATTAGGAAGTTTGATCGATGAGGGTGATTTGTTGACCAATTTATCTGACAACCGAAACATGTGGGTTTATTTCAATGTTCCTGAAGCTGAATATTTGAATTACAAAACCAATGCAAGTAGTAAAAATCCAACGGTGGTGCAACTATTGATGGCAAACAATGAAATCTTCCCATATGAAGGGATTGTGGAAACGATTGAAGCAGATTTCAACAATGAAACTGGAAATATCGCATTTAGGGCCACTTTCAATAATCCAAAAGCGTTACTTCGTCACGGTGAAACAGGGAATATTCGCATGCAAAATAAAATAAAAAACGCCTTGATTATTCCTCAAAAAGCGACGTATGAAGTACTTGAAAAGAAATTTTGCTATGTCATCGATAAAAATAATGTCGTGCACAATAGAGAAATTACCATCGCTGCTGAAATGCCTGATTTATATGTAATCAAAAGTGGACTAAAACCCAATGAACGCATCTTACTTGAAGGAATTCGCAAGGTCAGTGAAAACGACAAAATCAAATACAACTACGAAAAGCCTGAAAGTGTGTTCAAAAAATTAAACGTTTATGTCGAGTAAACAACTATTCATTTTGTAAAAAAGTAAGATTATGTTTACCAAATTTATCAAACGGCCAGTTCTTGCCATTGTGCTATCGCTTGTGATTATTTTCATGGGAATTTTAGCAATCAAAACTTTGCCAACATCACAATTCCCATCCATTGCTCCACCGATGGTCATGGTTTCGGCTTCTTTTCCCGGAGCAAGTGCCAAATCACTAACTGAATCTGTACTGATCCCATTGGAACAATCCATTAATGGCGCTTGGGGAATGAAATACATGACTTCTGACGCGACCAGTGCGGGCGAATGTAATATCCAAGTAGTTTTCAATCTTGGAACAGACCCAGATCAAGCGCTCGTTCAGATTTCAAATAGAGTACAACAAGTGTTGAATAGACTTCCTACGTTGGTGCAACGCGAAGGTGTAATTATTACGCCAATTATGCCAAGTATGTTGATGTATGTCAATTTGTACAGCAAAGATAAGAATGCTGATATGAAGTTTCTTTTCAATTATGCGGGAATTAACATGATTCCTGAACTGCAACGAATCAATGGAATTGGACAAGCTAAAATTCTTGGTAGCCGTCAATATGCGATGCGTGTTTGGTTGAATCCAGACAGAATGCGCGCTTACAATATTTCACCTGATGAAGTAATGGAATCACTCTCAGATCAAAGTATTATTGGAAAACCAGGACGGATTGGACGTGGAGACGGAAGTCGAGCCGAAGCGTTGGAATATGTTTTGGCGTATTCAGATCGATACAGCGAAGCCAAACAATATGAAGACATCATCATCAAATCAAATCCTGATGGCGAAATCTTGCGATTGAAAGACATTGCCAAAGTCACTTTGGGCAGCGAATATTATGACATTTATTCAAATTTAAATGGCAATCCTTCAGCAGCAATTGTTTTGAAACAAACTTACGGTAGTAATGCTAGTGAAGTAATTGAAAAAGTAAAAGGTCAATTGGAAGAAATGAAAAAAACTTTTCCTCCTGGAATGGACTACGAAATCAGTTACGACGTTTCCAATTTCTTGGATGCATCAACAGAAAACGTGATTCACACCCTGCGCGATGCATTTATCTTAGTGGCGCTAGTTGTGTTTGTTTTCCTTGGTGATTGGCGATCAACCTTAATTCCAACTATTGCCGTTCCTGTTTCTTTGATTGGTGCCTTTATGTTCATACAACTTTTTGGACTGACAATCAATATGATTACACTCTTTGCACTCGTACTCGCAATTGGAATTGTAGTCGATGATGCCATAGTCGTCGTCGAGGCGGTGCACGCCAAAATGGAAGAGGAACCACATTTAACACCATTTTTGGCAGTTAAAAAAGTGATTGGAGAAATTAGTGGAGCCATCATTGCCATCACTTTATTAATGACAGCAGTATTTATTCCTGTTGCATTTATGTCTGGTCCTGTCGGAATTTTCTACAGACAATTTGCGATCACCATGGCAAGTTCTATCGTTATTTCTGGTTTCGTTGCGCTTACATTGACTCCTGTTTTGTGTGCCATGATTCTTAAAAACAATCATGGCAAACCAAAAAAGAAAAACTTGTTGAATCGTGGGTTGGACGGTTTCAATCTCGGTTTCGAAAAATTAACTGGTCGATATGTCGTATTGCTAAGATTGATTGTGAACAGAAAAGTAGTAACATTTGGATTATTACTCATTTTCGGATTGGGCATTTTTGGAATTTCGAAAGGATTGCCAACTGGATTTATTCCGAGTGAAGATCAAGGAATGATTTACGCCATCGTGCAAACACCTCCAGGTTCAACACTTGAGAGAACGAATGACATTTCACAACAATTGCAAAAAATCATTACCAAAGTGGATGGTGTTCAATCCGTTTCTTCCATTGCTGGTTATGAAGTATTAACTGAAGGTCGGGGTTCGAATGCGGGAACTTGTTTGATCAATTTAAAACCTTGGTCAGAAAGAAAACATACAGTTGCTGAAATTATTTACGAATTGGAAGAAAAAGCCAAGGTAATTCCAGGCGCAACGATTGAATTTTTTGATCCGCCAGCGGTTCCAGGTTATGGTGCAGCAGGAGGATTCGCGCTACAATTGTTAGACAAAACCAATTCTGGTGACTACAAACAACTTGAAAATGTGAAAAACGATTTCATGAAAGAACTTGGTAAAAGAAAAGAGCTGACAGGACTTTTTACCTTTTTTAGTGCGAATTATCCGCAATATGAAATCGAGATTGATAATAAACTGGCCATGCAAAAAGGGGTTAGTATTGGAAATGCAATGAATACTTTGTCGATTTTCGTTGGAAGTACTTACGAACAAGGTTTTATCAAATTTCAGAGATTCTTTAAAGTATTTGTGCAAGCAGCACCTGAATATCGAAAATTGCCATCGGATGTCTTGAACTTATATGTCAAAAATGACAAGGATGAAATGGTTCCGTTTTCAGCTTTTATGAAAATTAAAAAGAGCCAAGGTGCCAATGAAATCAACCGTTACAATATGTACAACACTGCTGCCATCAGAGGTGCTCCTGCAAAAGGTTACAGCAGTGGTGAAGCGATAGCAGTAATACAAGATGTCGCAAAACAAACATTACCAAAGGGTTTTGACATCGATTGGGCTGCACTTTCAAAAGACGAAACATTGCGCGGGAATGAAGCCATTTGGATTTTCTTAATTGTATTGGTTTTCGTGTATTTCGTTCTTGCAGCGCAATATGAAAGCTTTATCATTCCCCTTTCTGTGATTCTCTCACTTCCAGCTGGTATTTTTGGAACGTTTTTACTGCTTAAATCCATGGGGTTAGCGAACGATATTTACGCGCAAGTCGGACTTGTAATGCTCGTTGGTTTACTGGGTAAAAATGCAGTTTTGATCGTTGAATTTGCCATGAGCAAACAACAACAAGGGGCAACAGTTTTGGAAGCGGCAATTGAAGGTGCAAAAGTAAGATTTAGGCCAATTTTAATGACTTCCTTCGCTTTTATTGCAGGATTGATTCCCTTGATTTTAGCGCATGGCGCAGGTGCAATAGGCAATAAAACCATTGGCTCTTCTGCACTTGGAGGAATGCTTTTCGGAACTATCTTCGGAGTAATGATCGTGCCTGGATTGTACTATATTTTCGGAAGCATTGCGCATGGACGACAACTAATCAAAGATGAAGATGAATCGACCTTGACAGAGGATTTTGTTCATGCAATCGATAATTTTCCAATACCTAAAGAAAATGATAATGAACAAAAATAGAAATATCCAAATATGGCTGCTATTTGCGTTGGCTTTTGTGACAATAACTTCTTGTAAAAGCCTCCAAATTAGTAACAAAACAGAAAATAAGAATGTTCCTGCGAGTTACAGTAGCTCGCAGGATACAACCAATATCGCGGAGATCAAATGGAGGGATTATTTCACGGATCCAAACTTGACCAATTTGATTGATACGGCGCTCAAAAACAATCAAGAATTGAACATCATATTGCAAGAAATTCAAATTGCAAACAATGAAATCTTGGCTAGAAAAGGTGCTTATTTGCCTTTCTTAACTGGCGGAGCGATGAGTGGTGTTGATAAAACTTCTCGCTACACAAGCAAAGGTTCGAGTGAAGCAAATTTGGACATCGTTCCTGGAAAAGCGACTCCTGAACCTTTAGGCGATTTGGAAATTGGGGCTTTCGCTTCTTGGGAAGTGGATATTTGGCACAAATTGCGCAATGCAAAAAAAGCTGCTTATCAAAA
>JBFYPS010000347.1:0-17174 GCA_041303135.1 Crocinitomicaceae bacterium
TCTCTCGTTCGGTCAATGCGTTTTCATCACCTTTGAAATCCATCGCCCACTCCAATTCTGGATACGTTGCGCCAATTTGATCTTCGTCGCTTCGACCATCTTCCCACAAACCATCTGTAGGCTTGGCAACTTGAATTGAATTGACAATTTCCAAATATTTCGCCAATCCAAAAACATCTGTCTTTGTTAAATCGGCAATTGGACTGATATCCACGCCGCCGTCGCCATATTTTGTAAAAAATCCTACTCCAAAATCTTCAATTTTGTTTCCTGTTCCTGCAACCAACAAACCATTGCTTTGTCCTAAAGCATACAAAGTCATCATGCGCAAACGCGAGCGACTGTTGGCCATTGCTAGGAAATTATTTGTTGTTTCTTGTGGCAAAATTGCTTCAAAAGCGCCAAAGGTTTCTGTCAAATTCAAATCAATCGATTCAACATTGGAAAAACGAGATTTCAAATTTTCAATGTGTTCAGAAGCACGTTGAAATTCTGCAGCAGTTTGGCGAATTGGCATACTCAATGCAAGTACTTTCTTACCCGTTTGCGCACAAAGCATGGACGTGACAGCAGAATCAACTCCGCCAGAAATTCCAATAATAAAACCATTCATTTTTGCATTTTCAGCATACTTTGAAAGCCAATTTACGATGTGTTCGTTTATTCCTTTAAAATCCAAAATCTGCTGCTTAAAATAAAACCGAAACTTTCAACATCAATTGAGATTGCGTTGCAGCATTGGAGAAAAATTTATTTCCGTCAATCAATGAAGAAGTGTATAAACTCATTTTATCTTCTTTCGGTGAATAATACAGCGGAGTAAATCCATAATAATAACCCAATTCAGCCATCAAACAAGTTGAACCTGTGAAATTCCATTCTGCTCCACCGCATAAACCGATTGCTCCTTTGTAAAACAACATTTCAGTTTTGCGTTTCATGTTGTTATTTTCACTTGAAACCACGGCCCCATTGTCAAATGTAAAACCAATGTCATTTGATTTTGACGTTGCTAAAATGCTATTTCTCAAACCAAATTTTCCGAAATATCTGAAATATCCTATAAAATTGGTTCTAAACAAAAACATGGTTGGAATCGAAACATACGTTGCTTTTTGCGTTCTTTCAGTCAATTGAAAAACCGAATTATTGGCATCCCAATCACCCTTTCTGATAATTTCAGTATCATTGAAATGATAAAAAACAGGATTCGCTGAAGTAGCTTCAAACCTCACACTTGAAAAATCGAATTCCAAACCTGTGGTGAAAGCAATGTTTTCATTGATACTAAAGTTTAAGTTAGTTCCAATGTTAAAATCTCCACCAATTCCGTTAGCATCCAGATATTTAGTGCCCATTTTTTGAAAATTCATTCCTGTTCCGATAATCAAACCAGCTTGTAATTTTTTTTCAGCAGCATCTTGCGCTTTCGATGTAAGAGCGATACTCAAACCAATCACTGTAAATAGAATTTTCTTCATCTTATTTGATTTTCAAGGGTTATCAAAAATTTGTTTATCCATTCGCAAATTGCGCGAATATGATTACTTTTGACTACAATATTAAAGAATTTTAATGACCCGTAAAAGCATTTTATCTATTGGTTTCGGAATCTTGTTGCTCAGCGCATGTACAAGTGACCCATTAGACGTGGATTCAAGTGGAATCGATGTGAAACTGAATTATGTGAATTTGGATTCCATTTTCTACCATTTGCCTTCCTCTGAAATACAAAACTCAATTCAATCTACTTCATTGAAAGAGAATGAAATATTGGCGTATGAATTGGGACAGTGTATCGGCGTTGGCCCTTTGAGCGACTCAGGAACAACCGCGAGAATTAAGCTTTTCACGAACGATCAATTTATCAGTCAAATTGAAAAAGAAATTCAAGTTAAATTTAGCAATTTATCTCCGCAAAAAACGAAAATCACCAATGGTTTCAAGGCGTTGAAATACCATTTTCCTGAGGGGAAAATACCGCAAAACGTAGTTTTCATGAATTCACTTTTCGCCAGCAATGCTTTTGCCACTGAAAATGAAATTGGCGTTGGATTAGAAAGATATTTGGGAGCAAAATCGCCAATAATCAAAAAAGTTCCAGACCCTATTTTTCAATGGATCAAAGATGGAATGGAAGCTCAATTCATGGAACGCGACGTTTTGACCGCATGGATCATGACGCATTATGTTCCAGAAGTGAAGGGAAATACTGCTGAACAAATGATTCGTTGGGGGAAAATTTTGTACCTCACTGAAGCTGCTTTGCCAAACGAAGATGAAGCAATCATCATGCGCTATACCAAACCAGACTTCGACTATGCGCAAAAAAACGAATACGCTTTTTGGCAATTTTTGGTGAAAGAGAAAATGTTGTTTTCTGAAAAAGATCGCGATCATTCGAACTTCTTAAATGAAGGACCTTTCACCATTGGTTTACCGCAAGAAAGTCCTGATCGAATGGGTCAATTTGTAGGTTGGAAAATGATTCATTCATACATGGAAGAGAATCCAGAAACGACATTGAAAGACTTGATTGATCTACCGTATACAGAAATTTTACAAGCCTACGAAATCGCAGAATAATAAATATCAATTGACAGATTCAACGAACAAAAACAAAGTTAAGATACTGATTATCTGTCAAAAAAATTAAATCATCATGGAAGAAGAAAAAAAAATAGTTAAAACCTCAGAAATTAAAATCAACGTTGGCGTAAACGAAAACCACGTTCCGATGCGCATGATGTGGAATGCCACTGACGGAAATATTGAAAATGCTGAAGCACGCGCGTTGTTGCTTTCTGTTTGGGATCCAAAAGCGAAAAATACATTGAAAATCGATTTGTGGACGGATGAAATGTCTATCGAAGAAATGAAACAATTTTTCCACCAAACGCTTTTGACGATGGCTGATACATTCGAGAAAGCAACTGGAGAAACCAAAATTTGTGAGGATTTGAGAGATTATTGCTTTCACTTCGCTGATAAGATGGAAATAATGCCTGAGTGATTTGTGGTGAAAGCCACGGATGTAATTTGAAGAAAGCCACGGATTATCTGCGATGCTGCTTCGCGGTCACGGATTTGGAAGGAGGAATTTGATAACGGTTGAATATTAAATCAAGGCAATGAAAAAAATCTATTTACTCATTCCAATATATTTTATTTTTAGCTGTGAAGAGAAGGTTCGCGAAATAAAAAAGCAAAATAGCTCAAAACCAATTTATTCACAAAAGAAATCAGAGAATGAACTTGATACGAAACTCAAAGTAAGAACCTCAAAGCAAACCAACAATTTTGAGCTCGGAAAGCTAATACTTGTTTCAGCAGGTCAAATGCGTTCTTCAAAGGAAATTAAGCTTCTTGGATGTGATTTTGACGTTGTAATCCTTGGGGAAAATGACACCGTTTATTTAACAACAAACGATAAAAAATTTGTTACTCCCGAAAAGATAAGCGTCGGAATGAAATTTTCTGAAATCCCTGAAAACCTAAGGGAAAAAATCAACAAAGAAAATGGATGGGGATATTTCATTGAATTAGATTCTAAATGGTGTATCGGCTTTTGTGAAGGCACTAGCTGCACTGACAAAAGTATTTCCGAGAATTCTGAAATAAAATGGATCTTCAAAAGAAAATAATCACAATCTACTCATAATTAATCCGTTCATCTGTGGCAAAAAAAACATTCTACTATCAATCCAAAAGTTAAATTTTAACAAATAAGTTAAAACCCGAATTTTTGAATCACTTTTTGACGTAACTTTGATTCAGTGAAAAAGACAATTGCCATATTATTCATTAGTCTTTACGTGTTTTCCGCCACGGAGTTGAATCAATTTTTCAAACTTCCCATACTTTTTGAGCATTTTTCAGAGCATAAATCGGAAAACAAAAACATCACTTTTCTTCAATTTTTAAAAATCCACTACCAAGGAAATCATGCCCCTGACAGTGATGATTTAAAAGATAAAAGATTGCCTTTCAAATCGCATGGAAATTCCTTTTCAACACAGATTTTTGCGGTTTTACCGGCATTTTCTGAAATTGAAATTCCTGTATTTTCTGACAATACTAAAAGTGTAACTATTCACAAAAACCAATTCATTCCAACTCTTCAGTTAGAATCGATCTGGCAACCGCCCAAGTACTGTTAATTATTTCGTGTCAACACTTGTAATTCAAGCCATCTTAATGTTTTGAACTATTTCTAAGTGTTTTTATTCACCAATAATTAATAGAATTTATGCTTAATAAAATCATTGAGTTTTCTATTAAAAACAAACTAATCGTTGGGATTTTTACGATAGCATTGTTTTTATATGGAATTTTCGAGGTCACGAAGCTGCCAATCGATGCAGTTCCTGACATCACCAATAACCAAGTTCAAGTAATCACTGTTGCTCCTTCCTTTGGCGCGGTTGACATTGAACGACTTGTCACTTTTCCAATCGAACAAGCGAGCAACAACATTCCTGGATTGACGGAAATAAGAAGTTTTTCTCGATTCGGATTGTCCGTTGTGACGATTGTTTTTGACGACGAAACCGACATCTATTTCGCGCGTCAGCAAGTTGCGGAAAGATTGCAACATGTGCAAAATGAAATCCCCAAAGGCATTGGAACACCGAAATTAGGACCTGTCTCAACTGGTTTGGGAGAAGTGTATCAATATGCTGTGCGCACAGAAAAAGGTTATGAAGATAAATACAGCATCACCGATTTAAGAACAATTCAAGATTGGATCATTCGCCGACAATTGTTAGGTGTAAAAGGTGTTGCAGAAGTCAGCAGTTTTGGGGGGAAACTCAAACAATACGAAATTGCGATCGACCCAAATAAATTACAAGCATTTGGAATTACAATCGACGATGTTTTCAAAGCTTTGGAACAAAACAATCAAAATACAGGTGGTGCTTACATTGAAAAAGGTGCAAGCGTGTTGTACATCCGAAGTGAAGGTTTGGTCAAAAACATCGAAGACATTCAAAACATTGCGGTCAAAAGTTTGGAAAATGGAACGCCGCTTTTTATACGAAATGTTGCCGAAGTGAAATTCGGTTTCGCAACACGTTATGGCGCCATGACTTTCAACGGTGAAAAAGAAGTTTCCGGCGCTGTTGTCATGATGTTGAAAGGTGCGAATAGCAATGAAGTGATTCAAAACATCAAAAAACGCGTTGAAGAAATTCAAAAAATTCTCCCTGAAGGCGTTGTGATTGATCCATTTTTAGATCGTACTAAAATGGTCAACAATGCGATTGGAACGGTTGAATCAAACTTGCTGGAAGGAGCGCTAATCGTGATTTTTGTATTGGTTCTTTTCCTTGGAAATTTCCGTGCGGGATTATTGGTTGCATCGGTCATTCCTTTGGCGATGTTGTTTGCAATCATTTTGATGAATATTTTCCACGTCAGCGGAAATTTAATGAGTCTAGGAGCCTTGGATTTTGGTTTGATTGTCGATGGAGCCGTGATTATTGTTGAAGCAGTCATGCATCAATTACACAAGAAAAACCAATTGGGAAACAAAGATTTCAGTCAATTAGAAATGGACAACCAAGTGAAAGGCGCAGCAGGAAAAATGATGAACAGTGCGGTTTTTGGTCAAATAATTATTTTGATTGTTTACTTGCCGATTTTCACTTTGCAAGGAATTGAAGGGAAAATGTTTAAACCAATGGCACAAACAGTTGGTTTTGCTTTGCTCGGTGCTTTTATTCTTTCTTTGACCTACATTCCGATGATGAGTACTTTGGTTTTGAGTAGGAAAAAAGGACACAAAGACAATATTTCCGATAGATTGATGAACCGTTTGGGTGAAAGTTATCGCGCTAGATTGGCAAAAATAATTCAATATCCAAAAACAGTAATCGCAACAGTTTTAGTACTTTTTGTTTCTTCAATTTACATCATGAGTACTTTGGGTGGAGAATTTATTCCATCGATTGAGGAAGGTGATTTTGCAATTGAAGCGAGGGTTTTACCTGGAAGCAATTTGAATACTTCGATTGAAAACCTTCAAAAAGTGGAGAAAATCTTAAAAACTCGTTTTCCAGAAGTGAATAAAATCGTTACTAAAATCGGTAGCGGGGAAGTTCCAACGGATCCAATGCCTATCGATTGTGGTGATATGATTGTTTCATTAAAGGACAAAAGTGAATGGACTTCTGCAAGCTCTTTCGATGAATTGGCTGAAAAAATGACCTTGGCGGCACAAGAAGTTCCGGGAGTAACAACGAGTTTTCAATATCCAGTCCAAATGCGATTCAATGAATTGATGACAGGAGCACGACAAGATGTAGTTTGCAAAATCTACGGCGAAAACTTAGACACTTTGGCGCGATATGCGAAAAAACTGAGTGAATTGGTGAAAACTGTGAAAGGAACAGACGAAATTTATTTAGAAGCACTAATGGGATTGCCACAAATTATCATTGAATACAACCGTGATGCTATGGCGCAGTACAACATCAATATTTCGGACGTCAATCGGGTAATTAACACCGCTTTTGCAGGACAAAGTAGCGGATTGATTTTCGAAGATGAAAAACGCTTTGATTTGGTTGTAAGATTGGACAGCAAAAAGAGAGAAAGTTTGGAAGATGTTCAAAATCTGCTGATTCCAATGCCAAGTGGCTCGCAAGTTCCCTTATATCAATTGGCTAAAGTCGAAATGAAAAATGGTCCAAATCAAATTCAACGCGAGGATGCAAAAAGACGTGTCATCGTTGGTTTCAATGTGAAAGACCGGGATGTTGAAAGTATTGTAACTGAATTAGAGCAAAAAACGAGTGAAAAATTGGATTTACCTGATGGATATACAGTTCAATATGGCGGCGCATTTGAAAACTTAAATGCCGCGAAAGAACGTTTGACTATTGCTGTTCCTGTTTCTTTATTCTTGATCTTCTTATTGTTGTATTTCGCTTTCAAATCAATCAAACAAGGATTATTGATTTATTCAGCGATACCACTTTCCGCCATTGGAGGAATTTTGTTGTTGGCCGGTCGTGGAATGCCATTCAGCATTAGTGCTGGTGTCGGTTTCATCGCGCTGTTTGGAATTGCGGTTTTGAATGGAATTGTACTCATTGCAGAATTCAATCGCATCAAAGAATCGGGAGAAACTTCCGTGATTCAAATCGTGCTAAATGGAACGCAAAATCGTTTGCGACCAGTGTTGATGACCGCATTTGTGGCTTCGCTCGGATTCTTGCCAATGGCGCTGAGCAATGGCTCTGGAGCGGAAGTTCAACGTCCACTTGCGACGGTCGTTATCGGTGGATTGATGATTGCTACTTTCTTGACATTGTTTGTTTTGCCAATTCTTTATATTCTTTCAGAAAAAGGATTTAAGAAGCCAAAACACATTAAAAAAATTGTGGCAAGTTTGATTTTCATCGGTGCATTCAATTTATCGCAGGCGCAAAACATCAGCTTAAATGCTGCAATCGATACAGCTGTAAAAAACAACTTGAATCTAAAAAGCGAGAAGTTGAAAGTCGCCTATCAAGAAGCGTTGTTGAAATCTGGCGTGAATATTCAACCTACGAATTTTGTGGTCGAATACGGACAAATCAACAGTATTTTTCAAGATTCAAGAATCAATATTGGACAAAATATTCGTTTTCCTTCAGTTTATTCCAACCAAAAAGCGATTTTGAGTGAATCGTGGAAGGAAAGTCAATGGGGACAAGCGATTCAAACTGCTGAATTGGTAAAACAAGTCGCTTTGACTTATTATGATTTGCAAGTGATCTATTCTAAAGAACAATTACTCACCAAAAACGACAGCATTTACGCGGAATTTTTGCGCGTGTCGGACTTGAGATTTAAAGCTGGTGAAAGCAATCTATTAGAAAAAACGTCTGCTGAAACCCAACGATCACAAATTGCGATGCAATTGAAAGCTTTGCAACAAGAAAAGGCGATTTTACAGCTGAAATTTGATTGGTTATTGAATGCCAAAACTAGTTATCAACCAGCAAAAAATCAGTTGAAATCCAATTTATATGGTGGAGAAAATCTTCAAAATGGTGCGCATCCGAAAATGAAATTGTTGGAACAACAAAACAGCACTGCTTTGAAAATGACAAAACTCGAAAAGTCAATGTTTTTGCCAGACCTTTCAGTTGGCTACAACAATATGAGTATGATTGGAACTGGCGCAAACAATGTAACCTACGACCGTTCAAAAAGATTTCAATCAGTGCAAATTGGCGTTGGAATTCCATTGTTTTACGGCGCACAAAAATCCAAAGTACAAGCGGCAAAATTGAATGAATTACTGACGGAAAATAATTTACAAGCAGGACTCAGTCAATTTGAAAATGAATGGAGAACCAATCAGATACAATATTTAAATGCGTCTGAAAATGTGCAAAATTTTGAACAAAATTTATTGCCAAATGCAGAGAAAATTTCCAAACTTGCCAGCGAACAATTTGTGAAAGGCGAAATCAATTATTTAGAATGGTCGATGTTGATCAATCAAGTGGTAGAAATTCAAAATCAATATCTGAATGCCGTTCAAACCTTGAACATCAGAAGCATCGAACTCAATTACTTATTAACGAAATAAGATAGAAACATGAAAAAAATAATCATCGCTTTGATACTTCCTTTTTTGGTTTTTGCCTGTGGAAGTAAAACAGAAAAAGTAGAAAACACAGAGAACACAATACATACAAATTTGGTAAAACTAACTGATGCACAAGTAAAATCAGCTGGAATTACTTTTGGACAAACTTCCATGAAATCAATTTCAGAAGTTTTAAAATTGAACGGAAAAATTGATGTTCCACCACAAAACTTGATTTCTGTAAGCGTTCCACTTGGTGGATATTTGAAATCTACAGAAATGTTGCCCGGAATGAAAGTAACGAAAGGACAATTGATTGCAATCATTGAAGATCAGCAATTTATCCAGATTCAAGAAGACTATTTGACAACCAAGGAACAACTTTCACTCGCTGAAAATGAATACAATCGTCAAAAAGAATTGAATCAAAACAAGGCAACGAGCGACAAAGTATTTCAACAAAGTCAAGCTGATTTCAGAAGCAAAAGAATCGCTGTCAATGCCTTGGCTGAAAAATTGAGATTGATTGGGGTTAATCCACAAAGTTTGCGCGAAAATAATATTTCACGAAATATTAGAATTACGTCGCCGATCACAGGTTTTGTGAGTAAAGTGAATGTCAACATCGGTAAATACTTGAATCCAGCGGATGTTTTGTTTGAATTGATTGATCCGCGAGACATTCATTTGAATCTCAATGTATATGAAAAAGACTTGGAAAAACTCTCGATTGGACAAAAGTTAACTGCATTTACAAACAATCAAACTGACCAAAAATATCCTTGTCGAATCCTATTGATTAGCAGAAATCTAAGTGCTGAAAGAAGCGCAGAAGTTCATTGTCATTTTGATCGCTACGATGAAAAATTATTGCCTGGAATGTATATGAATGCTGAAATTGATGTTCAAAATAATTTCACACAAGCATTGCCAGAAAGTGCCATTGTTGCTTTTGGAGAAAAAAGTTATGTTTTTATCGAAAAAGGAAACAACATTTTTGAAATGCGAGAAATTGAAATTGGAGAAACAGAAAATGGTTTCACACATGTAATAAGTCCATTAGAAAATCAAAAAATTGTCATGACAGGTGCTTATTCGCTGTTAATGCAATTAAAAAACAAAGAATAAAGAAATTTCAAGAACTGCGGTTTTTGAATATCAGAAATCCTGCGGCGAGCTGTTTATCATGTTCATAGTTATCAATGAAAATAAATCGCTGCAGGTTTTTGAAAAATACGTAAATTGCATAGAATTAATTTAAAACAAGAAAACATGAATGACGCTCATTTACACATGATTTTTAATCATTTGCCTATCATCATCCCAATTATTGGAATTGTAATATTAATTGGCGGTTTTATTACCCGCTCAGAAGTTGTCAAACGAACAGCCTTTTTGGTTTTTATTTTAGGAGCGATTTTCACCATTCCAGCTTTCAGCACTGGCGAAGGCGCAGAAGAAATTATAGAAGAAATCGGTACTAAAATCGACCATCATTTTATCCATGAACATGAAGAATTAGCAGAAACTTTCGCAATGTTGTCTTATGCATTGGGATTCATTTCGATTGTTGCACTTTGGGCAAATTACACCAAGAAATCATTTTCAAACTTAATTGCCATCATCGTTTTGGCTAGCAGTTTTGTTGTTGTTTTCTTTGCTCAAAAAACTGGAACTTCTGGTGGCGAAATCAGACATACAGAAATTAGAAATGAAAATGTCGCGACAGACTGATTTTCTATAAAATAATCCAAATGCGTAATTGCGGGCTACCATTTTTTAGTCGAAATTTGTATTTATGGAAGAAATCAAACTCGTGTTGGTCGATGACAAGGCATACAACATTCAAATATTAGAAGAAAAATTAGCGCCAAAATCGGAGGTAAATATTTTATTTACAGCTTGTAATGGCGCTGATTTTTTAAATAAATTGAACGTAGCTGAGGTTTTACCGTCGATTGTCTTTATGGATATTGACATGCCTGAAATGAATGGAATTGAAGCGGTTCTCATTGCCAAATCAAAGTTTCCTGAAATTCAATTTGTGATGATTACCATTTTTGACGACGATGAAAAAGTATTTCAAGCCATTCAATCTGGTGCAAGTGGCTATTTACTGAAAGATGAATCTGCAAGCAATATTCACCGAGCAATTGATGATATCATGCAATATGGCGGCGCTCCCATGTCTCCACAAATTGCCAGAAAAGCATTTCAATTTATCCAAAATCAAGTCCCTAAAAAACAAGACGAAATGCCGCTTAGCGCGAGAGAAATGGATATCTTGAGAGAATTAGCTGAAGGAAAAAACTATATTACCATTGCTGAAAAATTATTTATCAGTCCACATACTGTGAGAAAACACATGACAAATATCTATGATAAATTGTATGTTCATTCAAAAGTCGAAGCAGTTACAATGGCCATGAACAAAGGTTGGATTAATTAAAAAAGGCTTCTATTTCAAAACTGATTGTTGTTGAATTTAATCACAAAACCAGCCTGATTCTATAACTATACCAATTAAGCAAATTCCCGCATTCTTTTTCCTAATTTGCGTATTTCTTGTGAAAATTATTCCCCAATTTTACACATCGAAAATCAGTTCCCAAAATTGAATTAAGTTACTCAATTTAACTGCTATGTTATGGAAATAGAAAAAGAAATCGCTAAAATAAAAGCAAATTACAACCAACTTCACGCACACAGCATTCAAGAAAGGGAAGTGTTTTGGAAAAAGCAAAGTGATTTGTTACAATGGTATAAAAATCCATCGGAAATCTTAACCAAAACAGGAGATTTTACTTACGATTGGTTTAAAGATGGGGAATTAAATACATGTTATTTAGCATTGGATTTTCACGTTGAACAAGGACTTGGAGATCAATTGGCTTTGATTTATGATTCACCGGTAACCAATACCGTCAAAAAATTCACTTACAATGAACTTAAACGACAAGTTGCAAAATTTGCCGGTGGATTGATTTCCAAAGGTATTTCTAAAGGCGATACGGTCATAATTTACATGCCAATGATTCCTGAAGCGGCAATTGCGATGTTGGCTTGTGCAAGAATTGGAGCGATTCATTCAGTGGTTTTCGGCGGATTTGCTCCTCATGAATTGGCCATCAGAATCGACGACGCACTTCCACGTGCAATAATCACAGCTTCTTACGGTATTGAAGTGGACAAAAAAATCGCCTACAAACCGTTGGTTGATGAAGCCATTGAAGAAGCGACTTTCAAACCAAAATTCACCATACTTTTTGATAGATTTAATGATCACCAAGAAGTTTACAATGACCAAACCTTGGATTTTCAAGAATTATTAGATCAATCCGCTGAAACTGGTTGTGAAATAATGAAATCAACCGATCCACTCTATATTTTATACACTTCAGGAACAACCGGAAAACCAAAAGGTATTGTGCGAGACCACGGAGGACATGCCACAGCTTTGCGCTATTCTATGGAAAATGTATATGGTTTGAAAGCTGGTGACGTTTTTTGGGCAGCAAGCGATGTTGGCTGGGTTGTAGGACATTCTTACATTGTTTATGGACCATTAATCAATGGAAGTACCACCATCTTATTTGAAGGAAAACCAGTTAAAACTCCAGACGCAGGCGTTTTTTGGCGTGTGATTGAAGAACACAAAGTAAATATAATGTTTACCGCGCCCACGGCAATCAGGGCCATCAAAAAGGAAGACAATTTGGGTGAAATGGTCAATAATTTTGACATTTCAAGTTTGAGAAAACTATTTTTGGCTGGAGAAAGATGCGACACTTCCACTTTTGAATGGATTTCAGATTTAATTGAAAAACCTGTGGTAGATCATTGGTGGCAAACGGAAAGCGGCTGGCCCATGTTAGGAACAATGTCTGGAGTAATCGAATTGAATTCAAAATCTGGTTCTGCGGGAATGCCAATTCTTGGTTTTGACGTGCAAATTTTATCAGAAGACGGAAAACCTTTGCCTGCCAATCATGAAGGTTTAGTCGCTTTGAAATTGCCTTTGCCTCCAGGCTGTTTGTCCACACTTTGGAAAAATGACCAAGGATATATCGACAGTTATTTATCTCAATTTGAAGGTTATTACATTGCTGGCGACAGCGGATATTTTGACCAAGACGGCTATTTCTATATCATGGGTCGTGTGGACGATGTCATCAATGTGAGCGGTCATAGATTGAGTACCGGCGAAATGGAAGAAATTGTTGCGAGCCATCCAGCGATTGCAGAATGTGCTGTGGTTGGAATTCACGATGAATTGAGAGGTCAAATCCCAGTTGGATTGGTTGTATTAAAAGACAGATTCGAGCTCGAAGAAGATAATTTAGAAAAAGATTTGATTGCGTTGATTAGACATCAAATTGGAGCAGTTGCCGTTTTCAAACATGTTGTATTGGTCAAAAGATTACCAAAAACGAGATCAGGAAAGATTTTAAGAAAAACGATTAGAAACATAGCCGATGGT
The DNA here is from genome assembly GCA_041303135.1 of Crocinitomicaceae bacterium. Lineage (GTDB taxonomy): Bacteria > Bacteroidota > Bacteroidia > Flavobacteriales_D > Crocinitomicaceae > JAQVCM01. Next base: position 13,068 of record JBFYPS010000347.1, read on the forward strand.
GCCAATTTCCAAATTCCTTCCACGATTGATGATCCGTTGATTATAGATGAAATTAAGGAAGCTTTTAGAAACCGAAAAATTGGTGATGCTTTTATGAATTGATTTGAAAAAGTAAATTGATAAAAACCTAAAATACAAATGGTTTTATCTAATTTTTACTCCCCTACTTGTTAGTAACTGTTCTTTGGGTGTTTTCGCAGTGTCCAAACTAAAAGCAAATGTACTTCCCAATCCAACGGTACTTCGAACAGTTATGTTTTGTTTGTGAGATTCTATAATGTATTTTACGATAGCCAAACCGAGTCCAGAGCCACCTTCATTGCGGGTTCTACTTTTTTCCACGCGATAAAAACGCTCAAAAAGACGTGGCAAATGATGTTCGTCTATTCCAGGACCATTATCAGAGATTTCAATCAAAATCAAATCATTCATTTCATAAAAACGTACATTGGTTCGTCCACCGTCGTTCCCATAATTGATTGAATTGTTAATTAAATTGATCAAAACCTGACTAATTTTGGCTCTATCAGCATTGACTACAAAATTGGTGTCTTTCGGGAAAGTCAAACTGATATTTTTCTCTTTTGCTTTCAATTCCAATGATTCAACTACTTCTTTCACCAAATCGCGGATATTGAAATTTTGCAAATCTAATTTAAATCGATTGGCTTCCATTTTGGTGATTTCATCTAAATCTTCCAATAAATTTACCATTCGATCTACTGATAAAGAAGCACGTTCCAAAAACATTCGATTGACATTTGGGTCTTCTAAACCGCCATCTAGCAGGGTCAAAATATAACCTTGAATCGAAAAAACTGGCGTTTTTAATTCATGTGCTAAATTCCCTAAAAATTCTCTTCTGTATTCTTCTTGTTCTTGCAGTTTAGAAATCTCAACGTGTCGTTCTTCAGCCCAAATCTTGGTAGCTTTTTCAGCTTCTGCAAAAACCTCATCTGTCATTTTAAAAGAGGTTACAGTGTCTTTGGTAATTTTTCCTTTACGAATTGAGCGGTAAAGTACTTTCAAACGATCATTGATAAATCTTTCAACAAAAAAATAGAAAATAGCAAAAGAAGCTAAGCCAAGCGAAACAGGAAGAAATATTTTTACCCAAAGCGGAAAATTTACTACCTGATAATCTAATACTAAAGTGATAACAAGTGTTATTGCAAAAATAATTGCACTTCCACCCATAATCATATTTACTGGTTTGCTATTTTTCACTGTCTACAAATGTATATCCAACACCTTTTATGGTACGAATATAATCATCTCCCAGCTTTTCTCGTAATTTTCTAACATGAACATCAATTGTTCGCTCTCCAACGATCGCTTCATTTCCCCAAACTAAATTCAAAATTTCGTCTCTAGTGAAAACTTTTCCTGGTCTGCTCAGCAACAATTCTAGTAATTCAAACTCTTTCTTTGGCAATTGAATTTGTTCGTCTTTCTTTTCAACTATAAATTTTTCACGATTAACAGAAATTCCAGAGACAGCAAGATTTTTTTCAGTTTGAACATCTCCTCTCAATCTTCTCAAAAGCGATTCAACTTTACTAACTAACAATCTTGGTCGAATTGGTTTTGCGATATAATCATCAGCTCCGGCTTCAAATCCAGCGACTTGTGAATAATCTTCTGCTCTAGAAGTTAAAAAAGCAATTATTGGTTGCTGAATGCTAGAATCGTTTCTAATCGTATAGCAAGCTTCAATTCCATCCATGATAGGCATCATAACATCAATTAAAACCAATGAAGGTCGAACCTTTTGAACCATTTCAACTCCTTCCAAACCATTTTTTGCCGTGTAAACTTTGTACCCTTCTTTCTCTAAATTGTACTGCAAAAAATCAAGAATGTCTGGCTCATCATCTATCAACAATATTGTTTGAGCACTTTTTACTTTTGTTTGCATAGGCTGCATTGTTTCTGATATTATGTTTGTCGCTATCATACGAGACAAAAGTATAGTTTCGATTTTCATTAGATTTTAAGGCAAGTTTACCCTTGTGTTAAGGATTTACAGTGGTGTTATTAACATGTTAAGGAATTATGTTAAAATGTACATTTACATTAAAATCAGAATATCGCGATTTAGCGAATTGTATTTTTTTACCTTTGAAATAAAATGATTCAATCGATGAAATTAAAAGCACAAATTTTACTTTTTTCCCTACTTGGTTTTGGTGAAATAAAATGTCAAGAACAGATAAGTCCGGTTCGACAAGATTTTGTAAAATATTTCACCCAATTTGCGGTAGAAGGTTCATTTGCAGTATTGGACCAAAACAATAATCGCTTGACTTTATTCAATCCTGACAAATACACTGAACGCGTTTCACCCGCTTCAACTTTCAAAATTTGCAATGCTTTGATTGGTTTAGAAACTCATGCTGTTGAAAATAAATCAACAATATTTCAATGGGATAGTGTTGTCCGTCAAAACGAAAATTGGAACAAAAGCCAAGATCTTCAAACTGCATTTAAAAACTCGACAGTTTGGGTTTATCAAAAATTAGCAAAGAAAATTGGTGGGGAAGAAATGAAATGTTGGCTCGATAAATTAGCCTATGGAAACGCTGATACTTCTGGCGGAATAGATCGATTTTGGCTAACTGGTGGATTGAAAATAAGTCCGAAAGAAGAAATCGAATTCTTACAAAAACTAAATAATTTGCAACTTCCTTTTCAGCAAAAAAACATGTTGGAGGTCAAACAAATGATGTTAATCGAACAAACAGAAAAATATGCAATCTATGGTAAAACTGGTTGGGGAATGCATGGAAATAAAGACCTTGGATGGTTTGTTGGATTTGTGGAAACAAATAACAATGTTTACTATTTTGCAAATTGCGTTCAAACAGACAATCAATCTCACCCAAATTTTGCAATCGCAAGGAAAGAAATTACCTTTTTGATTTTAAAAGAATTACATATATTGTAAACAAAATTAAATGTCTCATTGAGGGGAAAACCCCTCGATTAAAATTTTAAGTTTTCCATAATTTTGCTAGATTACCTTTTTTGATTGATAATTAAAATTGATTAGCCATGAATAACGATACATTAACAATTGTTTCTATGATCACAAAAAAAATCAAACTAAGTATTTTGTCATTTTTGACTGTACTTTCTTTTTCGCCTTTATCATTTTCTCAAACAACCATAACAGTTGGAACTGGAACCTCTACAAGCAGTGGAACAAATCCTTCCAATGTGGTTTACAGATCGGGAACGACGAGTACTTATCGACATGCTAAAACTGTTCATATTCTAACTCAAGCTCAATTATCAGCTGCTGGTTTAACAGGGATTTCTCAAATCACGAAATGGGGATACGAAAAAGCTTCGACTTCTACACCAGACGCAACCAGTTCTTGGGTGTTAAATGTATATCTAAAAAATACTTCGGGAACAGCTTTATCAACTTCAACTCCTTGGTCAACGATGGTCAATGGAGCAACTTTGGTATATTCAAATATCATCACAAGTTCAAATATGCCTGCTACAACTGGCTTTTGGGACTGGACATTAAACACTCCATTTATTTACAATGGTGGTGCGATTGAATGCTACGTTGAATTTTATCCGAATTCTACAAATCCAAATTCGACCTCAGGATCAAACTCTGGCGCATTTTTGTGGAAATATACCAATACTTCTGCCTTGCAAGCAATGGGAGAAAATAATACAACTACAATCCCTAATTCATTTGCTGCTTGGTATGATGATGGAAATCGTTTTTACAATACTAGAATTACACATCAAACTTGCACCCCTCCAACCAATTATTCAATTACAGGCGGCGGAATGTACTGCTCTGGGGGAAATGGAACAACAATTGGTCTAAATGGTTCTCAAACTGGTGTAAATTACCAATTGAAAAAGGACGGAGTTAACGTTGGAAGCCCAGTTGCTGGAACTGGAAATGCCATTTCTTTCGGAAATCAATCCGCTACAGGAACCTATACTGTCGAAGCTTCAGGAACAATTTATTGCACCAATTTGATGCCTGGAAATACTGTTGTTTCTATCAATTCAACTTATCCATTTATCACACCAATTGCTGGAACAACAACTGTAAATGTTGGTCAAAATAGTACA
>JBFYPS010000348.1:0-4268 GCA_041303135.1 Crocinitomicaceae bacterium
TTACTTCAATCAATTTGTTGTTTCGTTTTGCAATTGACTTTCTAGCGCAAACAAAAAAGGGCAAAATTTACTTTGCCCTTCTCACTTTTTGAATTTGAATTTATTTTTTGATAACTATAAACTCAGTTCTTCTATTTTGTTGATGTTCATCTTTTGGACAATCAGAAATGACGTTTTCTTCGCATTTACAATCGTTTAGAGAATTGGATTCACCATAACCTTTTCCAGAAATTCTGCTAGGATTGGTAATTCTTGCTTGAATGTATTCTGCGGAAGAAGTAGCGCGTTTGTCAGACAATCCTTGGTTGTATTCTGTTGTTCCACGGCAATCGGTGTAAGATTTTAAACTCACTTCCATCGTTGGATATTTATTCATTTTCACCACGATTTTATCCAATTCCAAGGCAGCATCTTCGCGGATGTTGTACATGTCGTAATCGAAGTAAATCGGTTTCAACTTACTGATTTTTCCTAAATCGGCATTGACTTCGATGATTTCAATGTCAACTGCATTTTTTGGATTAATTGAAAGGATCAAATCACTGATTACGATCGAATCTTGACCAAAAGTTTGCGCTGTGTTCACGCCTTCAAGATAACCAGTTTTGTTTCCTTTGAGGGTAAATTTCTTGTCTGCAAGCACCTTGAAGCTGAATTTTCCATCTGATTTTGTGTCAGCTGATTGGACTAAACTTCCTTTTTCATCCAATAAAGTAACCACAACATCGCTCAATTGCTTGATGTCTTTCGTTTTGGCAACGCCTTCAATTCTGATTTCCTTCACGATTTTGTCCGTAAATTGAACGCTGTAAATGTCGTCAGAACCAATTCCAGTCACACGATTTGAGGAGAAATAACCTTTTTGCGAATTTGAATTCATGATCAATGCAAAATCATCTTGTCGTGAATTGACTGGCGAACCGAGATTGATAACTTCGTCGTTGTAGGTATAAAATAAATCAAGTCCACCGAGTCCCATGTGTCCATCGGAAGCAAAATAGAGAATTTTCGCTTGTTCATCATAAAAAGGAAACATTTCATTGCTTTCCGTATTGATTTGATCTCCTAAATTCATTGGTTTTGACCAAAATCCTGATTCAAATCGTGTTGTTTTGTACAAATCTGCTCCACCAAATCCACCAGGCATATCGCTGGTGAAATACATCGTTTTTCCATCTTCACTCAAGCAAGGATGTCCAACTGAATAGCCAGCATTGTTGAATTCAAAAGAAACGGGTTTCGACCATTTATTGTTTGTCAAAGTGCTGAATTGAATTTGAAGTTCAACGATTTTATCGTCGCTTTTGTCTTTCACGTGATTTCGCGTATACGCCATGAAAGTTCCTTTTTTGCTGAAACTCGCTGGTCCATCGTTTTGGATACTTTTCATTGTTTTGTCAAATTTCTCAGGTTTTGAAAGTTGACTTTCTTGTACATCAGATTGATATAAATTCAAGTACGGTAGACCTGTCCAATTGTCTGTTCGTTTGATAAAACTCGGTTTGGCTCTGCTGGATGCAAAAACTATTTTGTCATTCATATAAGCCGGTCCAAAATCTTGGTCTTCCGAATTGAATTCCAATAGCGCGATGCTTTGAGATTCTTTGTCGATGGATAAGGCATTGAATTTGCTTTTGTTTTTTTGATAACTGATAGCACGTAAATCAGCTGGTTTAAGTGCTGAAAATTGCTCCATCCAAGCCATGTAATCGTTGTCTTTGCCGTTACTTTTTAAAACACTCGCATATTTGAAATAATCTTCGGGCGTATTGCCATTTGATAGTTTCACTAAGATTGCGTATTCAGTTTCTGCTTCTGGAAATCGATTCATTTTTTGAAGTGAAGCTGCATATTTTCTGATTCCATCTTCAGTTAAAACCGTGGATTCATACTTTTCAATCGCTTTGTCAAAATCGTAAATGAAATAGTAAGTATCTCCTTTGATTTCGCTGGCTGTTTTGTTTTGCGCGACCAACAACGAACTGAAGTTGACCAATGCAAATATGATTAAAATTATCTTTTTCATATTGTTGGAAATTAGTAGAATACTAAAAGTATCTAGGTGAATGAATTTGTTTTTTGCCTGAAAAGATAAAATCGTATCTCATCATGAGTTCGTGACTTCCTGCGTTGTATTTGGAAGTTCTGTTACCATAAGACCAATCGAAAGAATAGCCAACATGAAATTGCGGAGAAACATCCACACCAATCAAAGCTCCGAATGCATCGCCTGTTCTAAACATGGCACCAATCAAAAAGTATTGATTGAAGATAAAAGACGCTGTAAAATCAGCTTGAATAGGCGCAGCTTCTGTTACTTTCACCAAAGTTGTCGGTTTGAAAGCCACATTTTTACTCAAATTGAAAAGCGCTCCAGCAATGAAAAAATAGTGTCTTTTTTCGATGCCTGTTGATTGCGTGCCGTTTGCTAAAGTCACCACAGGATATTTGTTTTGAATCAAATTTGGGGTGGAAACGCCCGCATAAAATCTGTCTCTTGAATAATACGCACCAAATCCAAAATTTCCCATCGCTTTGTTTTTGATATTGGTCGCAAAAGCGGGATCATTTTGTTGGTCTAATTCCAAACTTGTCAAATTCGCCTGCAATAGGTTGACACCACCATTCACACCCAAAGCCAATCTTGACTTTGAGTTGAGAATGATTTTGTATGCAAAACTGATAAAAGCAGAAGTGTTATTCACAGGTCCAATTTTATCGTTGGTCAATGAAAGTCCAAGACCAATATTTTTGCTCGCAATCGGACTGTGAATAGTTAGTGTTTGCGTCATCGGCGCGCCTTTGAAATTGACCCATTGTGAACGGTGCAACGCTGTGATGGAAAGCGCATCTCGACTTCCTGCATAAGCAGGATTAATCGAGAGCGTGTTGTACATATAATGCGTGAACATTGGTGCTTGTTGTGCTGAAAGACTGAAGCTTCCGAGACACAAAATCAAGACTTGAATGAATTTTATATTTTTTTTCATGATGTATTTTTTTGAAGATTTTAAATCTTATCTGTTCAAATAAATTGGCCCTTTGAAAATATCAGAACCATCGCCTAAATCCAACACGTAGAAATAAGTTCCAACAGGAAGTTCATCAGTTCCGACAGTAACTCCGTTGGCATTTGTTCCGTCCCAAGTATTCAAGTAGCCGTGCGTTTCAAAAATTTTATCGCCCCATCTATTGAAAATCATAAAATCATTGTTTGGATAAAATTGAATTCCTCGAATGACAAAAAGATCATTGATTCCATCGCCATTTGGTGAAAATCCTTCTGGAATGAAGAAATCCAAACTGTCGCAATTATCAACGATTACTTCCGTGGAAACAATCTCTGAAAAACAACCATTAGCTTCAATTCCCAATGAGTAAGTTCCTGATTCGGTTGTATCCGAATTTGAAATTATTGGATTTTGTTCCGAAGAGATGAAACCGTTTGGACCAGACCAAGAGTAAGTTCCATTGGCAACGGTCGCAGCACTCAATAAAATTGGATTTCCATCACAAATCACAGAATTACTTGTCGGAATAGCGATTGGATTTGGAGTTAAAATCAGTTCAACATTTACAGAAGTCGCATTTGGAGAACAAGTTCCCGAAACGACCACATTGTAATTGGCCGCAACATCTAAAGCAGAAGTCGGATTGATTGTAAGCGTTGCTGAAGTTGCTCCAGAAACTGAAACACCATTCACCAAGTTCACCAAACCTTTTCTCCATTGATAAGAAAGATTCGTTCCAGTTGCAGAAACATCAAAAGTCACTGAACTTCCTAAACAAACTGTTTGATTGGTTGGTTGCACAGTAATTGTTGGCGCTGAATTTAAAGTCAACGAAACATTATTCGAAGTCGCATTTGGAGAACAAGTTCCCGAAACTACGACATTGTAATTGGCCGCAACATCTAAAGCAGAAGTCGGATTGATTGTAAGTGTTGCTGAAGTTGCTCCAGAAATCGAAACACCATTCACCAAGTTCACCAAACCTTTTCTCCATTGATAGGAGAGATTTGTTCCAGTTGCAGTAACATCAAAAGTGACTGAACTTCCCAAGCAAACCGTTTGATTCGTTGGTTGAACCGTAATTGTTGGTGCTGTATTTAAAGTCAACGAAACATTATTTGAAGTCGCATTTGGCGAACAAGTTCCAGAAACTACGACATTGTAATTCGCCGCAACATCCAAAGCTGAAGTTGGATTGATAGTAAGTGTTGCTGAAGTTGCTCCAGAAATCGAAACGCCATTCACCAAATTCACCAA
>JBFYPS010000349.1:0-2505 GCA_041303135.1 Crocinitomicaceae bacterium
ACTCAAATTGGCAATTGAAGAAGTATTGCAATATTACGCCTATCGTCCCATGCCAAGCGGACATTTCAATTGTGCTTAACCTAAATATTTTTCACCAATTACTTTTCGAATGGAGACAAAACCAATTTGATTCAAATCGATTTCCGAGCGTTTTACCCAAATCAATTCTTGAATTTCGTCTTCAGCAGTGATAGATATAACATCTGATTTCAGTGGACATTCATAAAAAATATCCATTGTTCGATAGGGAACATTTTTGTATAAATAATTATTGGGAGACGTCGTGATATATTTTAACTCGCTAGTTGAAATTTCTATTCCTAATTCTTCTTTGATTTCTCTACAAGCCGCTTCTTCAGCCGTTTCATTCGGATCTATGAATCCACCCGGTAAATCCCATTTTCCTTTGTCTGGGTCTACATTTCTAACCGTAAACAAAACTTTGTCTTCAAACGTAAAAACAATCGCTACAGCAGCTGCTATGTTATGATAATACGTAAAACCACAATCATCACACAAAAACCGACGATTATCTGGAAATGTAAAATGCGTTGAAGCACAACTTGGACAAAATTTAAAAAAAGTCATTTTTATAGTGATTAGTGATTGTACAAATTTACTTTTAAATTTTCAATTTGAACTTGAAACATGAAACTTGAAACCTGAAACTATATAACTATATTTGTCACATGAAGCATTTAGTTATCATAGGAACCGTTTGGCCCGAACCAAATTCAACAGCAGCTGGAAGCAGAATGTTGCAACTCATTTCGTTGTTTCAAAAGCAAGGTTATGAAATAACATTTTTGTGTTCGGCTTCAAAATCAGATTTTTCTTTTGATTTGAGTCAGATTTCGGTTAAAACCAAAGCCATTCAACTCAATGATAGTGGTTTTGATATTGAAATTGTAGCATTAAACCCAAATGCTGTCCTTTTTGACCGATTTATGATAGAAGAGCAATACGGTTGGCGTGTGATGGAAAATTGCCCAAATGCTTTACGAATTTTAGATACAGAAGACTTACATTTTTTACGAAAAGCCAGAGAAGTGGCGTACAAACAAAATCGTGAGTTGGTTTTTGAAGATTATATTTCGGATATTTTTAAACGCGAAATAGCTTCCATTTATCGCTGTGATTTAGCATTACTGATTTCGGAATACGAAATGCAATTGGCAAAAGAAACCTTCAAAATTGATGCTTCTATTTTATATTATTTACCTTTTTTATCAGAAGATGTTAATCCAAATGTTCCAAAATTTGAAGAACGAAATCATTTTGTAAGCATTGGAAACTTTTTACATGAACCTAATTGGCAAACCGTTTTAGCCTTAAAAAAGTGTTGGAAATCAATCAAAAAGGAGCTTCCCGAAGCAACACTTCATGTGTATGGCGCATATGTTTCGGAAAAAGCCAAGCAATTGCACAACGAAAAAGAAGGGTTTCTAATTAAAGGAAGAGCCGAAAGTGTTATTGATGTATTTTCGAAAGCAAAAATTTTGTTGGCACCAATTCCTTACGGAGCTGGTTTGAAAGGCAAATTGTTTGAAGCTATGCAATTGGGATTACCTTCAATAACCACAAAAATGGGCGCCGAAGCAATGAATGGGAATTTAGATTGGAACGGATTCATCACTTCCGATGAAGATGATTTTGTAGAAAAAGCAGTCGAATTGTATACTGATAAATCGCTTTGGGAAACCGCTCAAAAAAATGGTTATGAAATCATTGAAAAACAATTCAAAATAGAATTATTTGCCACTGATTTTATGAATAGAATTGAAGCACTTCAACTGGATTTAAAAACGCATCGAAACCAAAACTTCATTGGACAAATTTTGCAACATCAAAGTTTACAAAGTACAAAGTACATGAGTAAGTGGATTGAAGCTAAGAATACTATTTAATCAACGAAAAGTTTATATAGAAACATTACAATAAGTCCCGGTAAAATTAAAAGCAATAGACCAAATAAGACATCAGATTTTGTCACTTTTCTATTTTTTGGATATCCGTTACTACCTCCGATTTTAAAACCTATACCTTCCATACGACTTGGCATATAAGGGTATTCACCTATCCAAGGTTTTAAAATATTTTTTAAGAATTCATAACTTAATAAAATGATAATAGGTGCCAATCCTAATATTGTATAGTTAATCCATTTTGGATTAAAAAATATTATACTATACAGGACAGAAAAAAAGAAGAAACCAATTGAAACAATAATTCTATTCTTATACCTTTCTTTTTTCATTGTTTCAGCAATAAAGAAAACATATAAATAAACTATAAGAAAAATAATAAAATAGATTATTTCCAAAATTCAAAATTTAAATTATCCGTGTATCGTCTCCGATTTTCCGTAGCTTTCAATCACTTTTGCTTCAAATTCTAACCATTCTTCCCAACGTTTTTTAACGTCGTAACCTTCTTCTGCTAATTCATGCGCAAATTGTAAAAATGAAGTATAATGATTGGCTTCTGAAATCATTAATTCTCTAT
>JBFYPS010000350.1:0-8020 GCA_041303135.1 Crocinitomicaceae bacterium
TTTTTTATTTGTAATTACTTTCTTCGAAAAGCATATTTTTTCTTTTCATTACAAAAAAATATTTCTTTGTTACATATTTAGCTGCATGCTGATTTCAGTAAGAAAATAATCAAAATTCTCTAATCATTTTTGCATTGTAATTTAAGCTTTTAGGCATTATGATGCGTTTCAAAAATTTATTTTTTTACATCACTTTAATCGGAGGATTTTCGATTTTGTTGTATTGGATTTTTGTATTTGGTTCTGACTTGGAAGTTGGAAGGGAAATAAAAAAACATTTGGTTCAAAGTAACTATTGGAATGATTTTTTATCTTCACTGATACACAATCTAAAGCATCCTTTGGCGCTATTATTGGCTCAGATTATCACGATAATATTGACTGCAAGACTTTTTGGTTGGATCTGTATGAAGATTGGTCAACCAAGTGTCATTGGGGAAATCATCGCAGGAATTATTTTGGGGCCTTCGTTGGTTGGATTGTATTTTCCTGATTTTTTCAACACACTTTTCCCAAAGGAATCGCTGGGAAATTTGCAGTTTTTGAGTCAAATTGGATTAATTCTATTCATGTTTGTTGTTGGAATGGAATTAGACCTCAAAGTATTGAAAAACAAAGCACATGATGCCGTTGTGATTAGTCATGCCAGTATTATTTTTCCATTTGCATTAGGCGTTGGATTAGCGTACTTTATTTATCAAACTTTCGCGCCTCAAGGCGTTCCGTTCTTGGCTTTTGGCTTGTTTTTAGGTATTGCTATGAGTATTACTGCCTTTCCAGTTTTAGCGCGAATTGTTCAAGAACGTGGAATCCATAAAACGAAGTTGGGGGCAATCGTTATTACATGTGCAGCGGCAGATGATATCACCGCATGGTGCATTTTAGCTGCAGTGATTGCAATTGTAAAAGCAGGTTCGTTCGTGAGCGCTTTGTATATCATCGCATTAGCGGCGTTGTATGTTTTGTTGATGTTGAAAGTTGTGAGACCATTCTTGAAAAGAGTTGGTGATTTAAATGCGACCAAAGAGAAATTGAGTAAACCAATTGTTGCGATTTTCTTTTTAGCGTTAGTAATGTCTGCTTATGCAACTGAGATTATTGGAATACATGCACTTTTTGGCGCATTCATGGCGGGAGTGATTATGCCTGAAAATACCAAATTCAGAAATGTTTTTATTGAAAAAATTGAAGATGTTTCTTTGGTTTTGTTACTGCCATTGTTCTTTGTTTTCACAGGTTTAAGAACCCAAATTGGTTTATTAAATGATCCATATCACTGGATGATTGCTGGATTTATTGTCGCAGTGGCTGTTGTCGGAAAATTTTTCGGAAGCGCATTGGCAGCAAGATTCGTTGGTCAATCTTGGAAAGATAGTTTGTCTATTGGTGCCTTGATGAACACGCGTGGATTAATGGAATTGGTGGTTTTAAATATTGGGTATGATTTGGGCGTGTTGACGCCTGAGGTTTTCGCCATGATGGTGATTATGGCCTTGTTAACCACATTTATGACTGGACCAGCATTGGATTTAATCAACTGGATATTCAAGGAAAAAAGCAAGGATATTCCTGTTGAAGTGACAGAAATCAGCAAATACAAAGTTTTGATTTCATTCAATAATCCAGAGAATGGAAAATCTTTACTTCGATTGGCGAGTGGATTGGTGAAAAAATTGCAGGGAAATGCCACTGTTACCGCGATGCATTTGGCCCAAACCAATGAATTACATCACTTTAATGCCGTTGAGTACGAAAAAGATATTTTTGCGCCAATTATTGAAGAATCAACAGAATTGAACCAAAAAGTAACGACTTTTTTCAAAGCATCAGTAGATATAGATTCGGATATTACCGAAGTAGCAAATAAAGGCGATTTTGATTTACTTTTGATAGGAATTGGTGAATCGATTTTTGAAGGAACTTTGCTAGGGAAAGTATTGGGCTTTACAACCAAAATTATCAGTCCAGATCGAATTATTAATACACTTTCAGGAAAAGAGAAACTTTTCGAAAATTCGCCATTTGATGAAAAGACAAGACAAATATTATCTCGAACACAAGTTCCAGTTGGTATTTTAATGGATAAAAAGATTCAAAAATTAGAATCTATTTTTATCCCTATTTTTGGTAGAGAAGATGAAATGTTGATTTCATATATTCAAAAGTTTATTCATAATTCTGCAGCGCAAATTACAGTTTTGGACGCAAATGGATATGTAGCAAACAATCCAACGTTGAAAGAATGGATTCGATTTATCGAGCAAAATGCGCCCAATCATATTACTTTGATTAATCAAAAAAAGATTGAATCTCAGTTTTTGAAACAACAGGATTTGATGTTAATCAGTATAGAAAGTTGGGAAAAATTGATTGATTCGAGAAGTGTTTGGTTGAATCATGCACCATCAACTTTGGTGTTGAAGAATTAATTCACTTAGTCTTTCGATTTCATGCTTCGAATTGAAGGCATGCAAGCAAATGCGCAAGCGTTCTTGCCCTTCAGGAACGGTTGGGCTTAGTATCGCTTTGACAGCAATTTTTTCATTTTGAATTGTTTCAGCTAGATTTTGGGCGTTTTCAATTCCTGGAATTAACAAAATTTGAATGGGTGAATTTTCATCACTTAGACTAATTTTGTCAGAGATTAAATTTCTGAAATATCGAATGTTTTCTTTTAGTTTCAATCGATTTTCGTCATCAATACTTTTTTCAATTTGCGTTTGTATATGTAGGTATTGATAGGGTGGAAGCGCTGTTGTGTAAATGAAAGATCGCGCAAAATTGACTAAATAGTTTTTTAATTCCGTTGACCCTAGAATTGCCGCACCGTGTGTTCCATAAGCTTTACCGAAAGTGATAATTCTTGCAAAAACATGTTTCAATATGGCATTTTGATGACAAATTCCTTTTCCTTGTTCTCCAAAAATACCGCATGCATGCGCTTCATCGACAATTAAGAGCGCATTTGAATTTTGACAAATTTCTGAAATTTCAGAAAGGGATGCAATATCTCCGTCCATGGAATAAAGTGATTCAACAGCAACAAAAACAGTTCCTTCAATGCGTTCTATTTTTTGCTTTAGATCAGCAAGATCATTGTGTTTAAAAGAAAAAGCTTTGGCATTACTCAATCTTATTCCATCACGGATTGAAGCATGAATCAAATCATCATACAAGATAAAATCGCCTCTTTGGGGTACAGAAGAGAAAAATCCAAGATTGGCATCGTAGCCAGAATTGAAAATCAAAGCATCTTCAGCTTGGAAAAAATCAGCAATCCATTTTTCAGTTTTTTGAGCTTCTTCAGAATTTCCAGAAATCAATCTTGAACCAGTACTTCCAGCGGGTTTGAAATGTTGAAATTCAGTGTGAAGTGCAAATCCTAGATAATCGTTTGAAAAGAAATCAGTAAACCCATTAAACAAAGAAAGGGAGCGTTCACTCCCCATCTTTTTCCGTTCTATCAGTTTCTGTTGAAATTTCAACATCTTATTTTTTTTGAGTGAGATTTGAATTAAGAAACAGTTACTTTTCTTGGTTCAAATCCTTTCGCTTTGGCATCTTCTAATTGCTGAGCACGTGCAGCTTCTTTTGCCTTGCGCGCTTCGATGATTGGATCTGGCAAAGTTTCAGGTTTTTCACCTTCAGTAAAAGCTGCTTTTGGGATCAAACCTAAAATTTCAAACATTTCTTTGTCTTCGTTAAACTCTGGATTTGGTGTAGTCAACAATTTGTCTCCAGCGAAAATCGATCCTGCACCAGCCATAAAGCAAAGTGCTTGTCCTTCCATATTCATTTTTGTTCTACCAGCTGAAAGTCTTACAACAGCTTCAGGAAAAGCAATTCTCGTGGTTGCTACCATGCGAATCATTTCCCATTGCTCGATTGGTTTTTGGTTTTCCAAAGGTGTTCCTTCAACAGCAACCAATGCATTGATTGGAATTGAGTTTGGAGGAGTTTCCATTTGCATGTAGCTCATCAACATTCCCATTCTGTCTTCCACAGCTTCACCCATTCCGATGATTCCTCCAGAGCAAACGGTAATTCCAGCTTTTCTAGCGTTGTCAATCGTATTCAATCGATCTTCGTATTCTCTAGTAGAAATTACGTCACCGTAAAATTCTGGAGAAGTATCTAAGTTGTGATTGTATGCAAAAAGTCCAGCGTTTTTCAACCTTTTCGCTTGATCTTCGTTCATCATTCCCAAAGTACAACAAACTTCCATGTCCAAGTTGTTTACCGCTTGAACCATTTCAATTACGTTGTCAAAGTCTTTGTTATCGCGAACTTCTCTCCAAGCAGCTCCCATGCAAAGTCTAGAAGAACCATTTGCTTTGGCATTTTTGGCTTGTTCTATCACAGAATCAACAGTCATCAATTTGTGCGCTTCAACATCTGTGTGGTAACGTGCAGCTTGCGGACAGTATCCACAATCTTCAGCACAACCACCGGTTTTAATGCTTAATAGAGACGACATTTGCACTTCTCTTGGATTGTGAAATTGACGATGAATGGTTGCAGCTTCAAAAACCAATTCTAATAATGGCTTGTTATACAACGCAATCAATGCTTCTTTTGTAGAATATGCTGGATTTACTTTCATTTAAAATGCTTTCTAATTGAACTGCAAATATAAGCAATCGGAATCAGTTCAAAAACCATTTTAAATAAAATATAATTTAGGGAGAAAGATTGTTTCACACCCCTGAAGCATTTCAAAAAACAATGATTCACAAATAAAACTCAACTAAAATTTGAAGATCTTTTTACTTCAGGGGCTGAAAACAAACTAACGTTAAGACCTCATTAAGTTACAAAAGTTACAGAGGAAGTGAAAATAAAATTCAATTTTCGATGAAAAGGCTAAAGTTTTCAAATTTCAATTATTTCAATATTTTTTTTGATTTCATATCTAATTTCCCAATATTTCCTCAAATTATTCTTAATTTCGCGCATGTCTTTTTAGGCATTTGCAAATCGAAAATATGGAAAAAGTAGAACCTTATAAGCCAATAAATAAAGTTAGAATTGTTACTGCAGCGTCTCTTTTTGACGGTCACGATGCAGCGATCAATATCATGCGAAGAATTATTCAAGCGACTGGTTGTGAAGTAATTCATTTAGGTCATGACCGTTCTGTAGAAGAGGTAGTTGATTGTGCGATTCAAGAAGATGCACAAGCGATTGCGATGACTTCCTATCAAGGTGGTCACACTGAGTATTTCAAATACATGTATGATTTATTGCGCGAAAAAGGAGCGCCACACATCAAAATCTTTGGTGGTGGAGGTGGAACAATTCTTCCTGCAGAAATCGAAGAATTGGAAGCTTACGGAATTACACGCTTGTATCACCCAGACCACGGACGTGCTATGGGATTGCAAGGGATGATCAATGACATGATTCAAAGATGTGATTTTCCGGTTGGAACTGGTTTGACAAATGAAGTAAGTTTACTTGCTGATAAAAATGTACCAGCGATTGCAAGAGTCATTTCTGCAGCTGAAAATTATCCTGCGGAATCTCAGAAATTATTGGAAGAAGTTCATGCCATTGCAGAAAAGAATGATGTTCCGGTGTTAGGAATTACAGGAACTGGTGGTGCTGGAAAATCTTCTTTGGTGGATGAATTGGTTCGCAGATTTTTGGTTGATTTTCCAACAAAAGAAATTGCAGTTGTTTCTGTTGACCCTTCGAAAAGAAAAACAGGTGGCGCCTTGTTGGGTGATAGAATCCGTATGAATTCCATCAAAAGTGACCGCGTTTACATGCGTTCATTGGCAACAAGACAGTCAAATTTGGCTTTGTCGAAACACGTTGCTGAGGCGATTTTAGTTTTGAAAGCTGCTAATTACGATTTGATCATTTTGGAAACTTCTGGAATTGGTCAATCGGATACTGAAATTTTAGATCATTCAGATGTTTCTTTATACGTGATGACGCCAGAATATGGTGCAGCAACGCAATTAGAGAAAATCGATATGTTGGATTTTGCAGATGTGATTGCATTGAATAAATTCGACAAAAGAGGAGCGTTAGATGCATTGAGAGATGTTAGAAAACAATACCAAAGAAACCACAATTTGTGGGATGAATCAGTTGATTCAATGCCTGTTCATGGTACGATTGCATCGCAGTTCAACGATCCAGGAATGAATTCTTTGTACAAAGTTATCATTGACAAAATCAAAGAAAGAACTGGAGCACAGTTGGATTCATCTTTCGAAATCACGAAAGAGATGTCTGAGAAAATTTACGTGATTCCGCCAGAAAGAACGAGATATTTGTCTGAAATTTCAGAAAACAATCGTGCTTACGACAAATGGGTAAACCAACAAGCGGAAGTTGCGGAGAAATTATATGGTTTGACAAAATCAATCGAAACATTGCAAGATTCGTCGATTGATGACAAAGACAGATTGATTAAAGGTTTACAAGAATCGTTTGAAAAAGTAAAATTGGATTTTGATCCAAAAAACTGGGCAATTTTAGAGAATTGGGAAGCGAAAAAAGCGACTTATAAAAATCCAGTTTTTGAGTTCAAAGTAAGAGATAAAGTACTGAAATTAGATACGCATACAGAATCACTTTCACATTCTCAAATCCCGAAGGTAGTTTTACCAAAATACCAATCTTGGGGAGATATTTTGAGATGGAATTTACAAGAAAACGTTCCTGGTGAATTTCCATATACTGCGGGATTGTTTCCTTTCAAACGTGAAGGAGAAGATCCAACAAGAATGTTTGCTGGTGAAGGTGGACCAGAAAGAACGAATAAACGTTTTCACTATGTGAGTTTGGGAATGCCAGCAAAACGTTTGTCAACCGCTTTTGATTCTGTGACTTTATACGGAAATGATCCAGATTTGCGTCCAGATATTTATGGGAAAATTGGTAACTCAGGCGTCTCAATTTGTTGCTTGGATGATGCCAAAAAATTGTATTCAGGTTTCGATTTGAGTCATGCAATGACTTCTGTATCTATGACAATCAATGGTCCAGCACCAATGTTGTTGGGATTCTTTATGAATGCAGCGATTGATCAGAATTGTGAAAAATTTATCAAAGCAAACGGTTTAGAAGCTGAAATTGAAGCGAAAATCAAAGCGATTTACGACGCCAAAGGAACACCTCGACCAAAATATCAAGGCGAATTGCCACAAGGAAATGACGGACTTGGGTTGATGTTGCTAGGAGTGACAGGAGACCAAGTTTTGCCAGCTGATGTTTACGAGAAAATCAAAGCAGAAACATTGATGCAAGTTCGCGGAACCGTGCAAGCAGATATTTTGAAAGAAGATCAAGCACAAAACACTTGTATTTTCTCAACTGAGTTTGCATTGCGTTTGATGGGTGATGTGCAACAATATTTTATCGATAAAGGAGTAAGAAATTTCTATTCAGTTTCAATTTCAGGTTACCACATTGCAGAAGCGGGAGCAAATCCAATCACGCAATTGGCATTTACTTTAGCGAACGGATTTACGTATGTTGAGTATTACTTGAGTCGTGGAATGAGCATCAACGATTTTGGACCGAATTTATCGTTCTTTTTCTCCAATGGAATTGACCCTGAATATGCGGTTATTGGTCGCGTTGCACGTAAGATTTGGGCAAAAGCGATGGCGAAGAAATACGGCGCTAATTCTCGTGCACAAATGTTGAAATACCACATTCAAACTTCTGGTAGATCATTGCATGCGCAGGAAATTGATTTCAATGATATTCGTACGACATTGCAAGCTTTGTATGCGATTTACGACAATTGTAATTCATTGCACACCAATGCGTATGACGAAGCGATTACAACGCCTACAGAAGAATCAGTGAGAAGAGCGATGGCGATTCAATTGATTATCAATAGAGAATTGGGATTGGCGAAAAATGAAAATCCATTGCAAGGATCATTCATCATTGATGAATTGACTGAATTGGTAGAAGAAGCAGTTTTGTTAGAATTTGACCGAATTACTGAAAGAGGCGGCGTACTTGGTGCGATGGAAACGATGTATCAACGTTC
>JBFYPS010000351.1:0-8336 GCA_041303135.1 Crocinitomicaceae bacterium
GAACATGAGTTAAAATAGTCAGTTGTGGAACCGATACCAAATTGCCACCAACCAACCGCCCTATCTATTTGCCCTGTTGCATCTGGACAAGAATCATATATTTCAATGTCGGGGTTAACAACCAAATTTGTTTGGCAAAATACTTCGCTAGAAAAAAAGATAATTTCTAGAAACAGAATTAATGTAAATGGTATGTATCTCAATCTTCCAATTTTGATTAAAATTAAGATTTTATTTTTAAAGAACCAAGACAGATTAATTCATTAAATAGCGAAGTGAATCAATCCATGGATGAAATCAGCTAAATTTTGAGAAAAAATAAATGAATTAAAAAGTTTAAACTTTATTTTCGTACCTTAACATTCAAATGAAAACAGATTCCTTACATAGCGATTATTCCAAACGGGTTGCGGTCATTGATTTGGGCACAAACACTTTTAATTTATTGATTGCAGATGTTTTTGCGACTACATTCAACGTCATTCATTCTGAAAAAGAAGGCGTTGCGTTGGGCATGGGCGGAATCAATCAAGGAATCATTGCTTCAGATGCTTTTCAGCGCGGCTTATTGGCAATCAAGCGATTTGCTCAAAAATGCGCTTCTTTTCAAGTCGAAGAAATTCGTGCTTTTGGTACTTCTGCCTTGCGCGGAGCGAAAAACAGCGACGATTTTTTGCGCGAAATCAAAAATCAAACACAGATTGACATTCAAATTATTTCAGGAGAAGACGAAGCGACTTTGATTTATCGTGGTGTAAAATGGTCTTACGATTTCAACCAACGCGCAGCAATCATGGACATCGGCGGTGGAAGTACAGAATTTATCATCGCAAATGCAGATGGAATTGAAGACAAAATAAGTCTTGACATTGGCGTTTCTAGAATTTTTCAAGATTTAACCTTGCACGATCCGCTGACGAAAGACGATATTTTGAAAGTCGAAAATTGGTTGCAAGCGCGATCCAAAGATTTTTTTAAAAACAAACAATGCGACATTCTCATCGGCGCTTCAGGAAGTTTTGAGACATTCCACGAAATGATTCACGACGCACCTTTTCCGATAGGAATTGCTTCGCAAGAAATCCGAATGGAAGATTTAAACCGAATTTTAGATTGGATTTTGGAATCAAATCAGCAAGAACGCGACGAACATCCGTTCATCATTCCGATCAGAAGAAAATTGGCACCGATTGCCGCAATCAAAACTCGATGGGTGATGAAAAATCTAGCGTCCAAACGCGTTTTTGTTTCACCCTGTTCACTCAAAGAAGGAGGACTTTACAATATTGCATCAATTTCTTAGAAAGTAAAGTTGACTTTTTCTTTCAATTAGTTCAAAGACAAATAATTCTACATTCCTTAATCCGATTAAACTTTTCCTAAAAATAACTACCTTTATACCATGCAAAAATTTACAATACATCGCAAAAAAAGCGGATTGTTTTCTGATTTGTCTAATGAATTGACTTACAATCAAGAAAGATTTTCTGCTTTGCTAACAACACCATTTTCCAAAGAAGCATTTTCAGCACAAATTCAATTAAAATCAAGTTATTTTACTACCGATAAAAGGTCAACATTGGTTGATACTTTAAAAAGTCAATACACCGATTTTCCTGTTCAAGTTGAAGTGAATCAAAACATTGATTCCTTGCAAAATGCAAATACTTTTACTGTTACTACTGGACATCAGTTGAATTTATTGACAGGCCCAATATATTTCATTTACAAGATTTTACATGTCATTAGATTGGCGGAAGAACTGAAAAAATTGCATCCAAACAATCATTTTGTGCCAGTTTATTGGATGGCTTCGGAAGACCATGATTTTGAAGAAATCAATCATACCCGACTTTTTGGAAAAGAAATTCGTTGGGAAAACGCACAAGG
The DNA here is from genome assembly GCA_041303135.1 of Crocinitomicaceae bacterium. GTDB lineage: Bacteria > Bacteroidota > Bacteroidia > Flavobacteriales_D > Crocinitomicaceae > JAQVCM01. The sequence goes on from JBFYPS010000351.1 coordinate 1,891, forward strand.
TGGACCCGTTGGCGAATATGAATTGACAGATTGGGACCAAATGAAGGAAACTGTAGAAGCTTTTTTTCAGAATAATCCAGAATCGGAAGTCAATGAAGTATTGAAAACCTATAACGGAAAAGATTTAGCTGCCGCTACCAAATCCTTGGTTCATAAGCTTTTTGGGGAATTTGGATTGGTCATCATTGAACCAAATAGCAAATCTTTAAAGCAAGAATTCGCTCAAATCATGCAACAAGAAGTACAAACTTCATTTGCTGAAAAAGCGGTTTTGGAAGCCAATGAAGTGATTGAAAGTTCAGGATTTAAAACACAAGTTTTCCCTCGTGAAATCAATTTATTCTACATTCAAAAAGGAATTCGTGAAAGATTGGTGGTTGAAAATGAAAACATTGTGATTCCATCTTTAGGAACTTTTTCCAAAGAAGAAATTTGCAATCAAATTGCCGAAAATCCGCAATTTTTTTCGCCGAATGTGGTGCTTCGTCCAGTATATCAAGAATGTATTTTGCCCAATTTGGCTTATGTTGGCGGCGGCGGAGAAATGGCTTATTGGTTGCAATTCAAAGGTGTTTTTGATACTTGTGGCGTTCCGTTTCCATTGATTCAAGTTCGAAATTCGATACAATTAATAGACGCGAACACGATGAAAAAACTCGCAAAATTAAATTTAGAAAGTTTATCGATTTTTACAGATTTGAATGATTTGAAAAAAGATTTCATCTTCGAAAATTCAGGTGATTCGTTGAATTTTGATGACTTAGACAATCTGACAAGTCAAATGACGTCCTTATTTCACAATCAAATCACAGAAGTGGATGCTTCATTGAAACCATTTGCAGCGGCAGAAGAAGTAAAATTGCAAAAGCAAATTGAAGGCATCAAAGCAAAATTGGTCAAGCAACAAAAATCTAAATTTGACAATACCATGAAGCAATTGGAAGACATACATGAAAAGATGTTTCCAATGAATAGTGTGCAAGAAAGAGTCGATAATTTTTTTACATTCTGTGCACAAGGTGAAGTTTATTCGGTATTGGAAAACTTGAAAAATGCCATTGATCCTTGGGAGAAAGATTTAATTGTCTTGAATTTGGATTAGATTTGTGAACGAAAAAAAAGTTATCAAAATATAAAGGTCAATCTTGCGTTTTGGAGCTAACAAAATATTTATGCGATTAATCATTCTCTTTTTTACTTTAATTTTTGTCCATTCACTTTGGTCACAATCGGCTACCGTTTCAGGTAATTGTGTCAGTAAAAATGGCCGTGGTTTAGAGTTCATAAAAATTGTTGCTTCTCACGATTCGACTTTTTCTGAAATCACTGGGAATAATGGATTTTTTAAATTCAATCTCCCAGCAAATCAACTCATTAAAATTACTTTTACGTACAATGACTTGACCATTGATAAATCTGTAAATCTTTCTGTCAAGGAAGTCAAATCATTGGGTGACATTGTTTTTAATGTGACTTTGGAAGAATTAACTGTTCGTGTAATCGAAAATGATCCTTTCGTGCTTCCTCCATTGAAAAGTCGAGGTGTCATTACTGCAGACCGTGTCAAAACATTGGCTTACACAACTGTTGCGAGTTCAAACAACGAATTGACATCAAATTACAATGTCCGTGGAGGAAATTACGATGAAAACCTAGTTTATGTCAACGATTTTCAAATTAATCGACCGTTTTTGACGCGTTCTGGTCAACAAGAAGGATTGAATTTTGTGAATTCTGCTTTAGTAGAGGATGTGAAATTTAGCGGAGGAGGATTTGATGCCAAATATGGCGATAAATTGAGTTCTGTGTTGGATATCAAATACAAAAAGCCAGATTCTTTGAACGCATCATTAATGGCTTCTTTATTGGGAGTTGAAGCGCATGTTGCGCATTCAGTAAATGCAAGATTGAATTATGTTGTCGGAGCCAGATATAGAGCAAACGGTTACTTATTGAACTCGTTGCCAACCAAGGGCGCTTACAATCCTGTGTTTTGGGATGCGCAAACTTTGATTAATTTCAATATCACCGAAAATTTGGTCTGGAGCACTTTGGGACATTTTTCTTCCAATGATTATCGATTTTCTCCCCAAACATCAGAAACTGATTTCGGAACAGTGAATGAAGCTTACAGATTTAAGATTTATTTTGACGGTCAAGAACAATCTCGTTTTCAAACAATGACTGGTGGAACAGCTTTGAAATGGGCGAAAAGTAAAAAAACTCAGTTGGATTTTTATGCAAGCGTTTTCAATACGAATGAAAGAGAATATTTCGACATTCAAGGACAATATTTTATCAATTTATTGGAAACTGATCCGAGTAAGGAAAATGTGGGTGATTCAATTGCCACTGTCGGTGTTGGGACCTTTCTGAATCATGCGCGAAACAATTTGAAAGCAACTATCATCAATGTGTATCACAATGGTTCTTTTCAATTTTCTCAAAAAGAAAAATTAGTCAATTTAGATGAAGTTGTTGTGAAGCAAAAAATGCTTTGGGGAGTTAACTTTCAAAAAGATCATTTCAATGATGTCTTGAGCGAATGGAAAATGGTTGATTCTGCAGGTTATAGTTTGCCGCAATCTCCCAATCAAAGTGAAATTCAATTGCAAGAAGTAATCAAAGGAAAATTGAATCTAAATACTGAAAGAGTAAGTGGATACGCGCAATATTCGTTTGACAGAAGTAGATTTAAGAAACGATACCCGGTGAAAGTTAGCCACATACAGCGTGAAGAAAATGGCAAAAAAACACGTTTATATTACAACGATACTTTACCAAAATCTCAACAAAGATTTGTCGCAAATATTGGTTTGCGTTCTGGTTATACTGCAGTAAATGATGAGTTTTATTTGACGCCTAGAATGGCTTTTACGTATCATCCAAGATCTTACATGTATAAGAATGGGCAAATCCGCAGAAGAAATGCGCAGATTCGTTTGGCAACAGGAATGTATTATCAACCGCCTTTTTACCGTGAAATGAGAACTTTTGCTGGGCAGTTGAACACCAATGTAAAATCTCAAAAATCATTGCATATTGTTGGTGGTGGAGATTTTAATTTCGACATGTGGGAGCGCGATGTGCCATTCAAATTCACTGCGGAGGCATATTACAAATATTTATGGGATGTAAATCCATACGAAGTGGACAATGTGCGCACCAGATATTATGCTACCAATGATGCTGTTGCATATGCTTATGGTTTAGATTTGAATTTACATGGTGAATTTGTTCCGGGTGTTCAATCTTTCTTCAAAGTTGGATTTTTGTCAACCAAAGAAGATATTAAAAACGATTCCTATAAAGAATATTATAACGTTGCTGGTGAAAAAATCATTTATGGTTACAGCGAAGATCAAGTGGCGGTTGACAGTGCGGTTATCAAACCTGGATACATTCCTAGACCTACAGATCAGTTGATGAATTTTGCGATTTTATTTCAAGATCGAATGCCAGGTTTTGAAAGTTTGAGCGCCGAAATGGGATTGCTTTTTGGAACAAGATTGCCTTACGGTCCACCAGATTTTGATCGATACAAAGACACTTTGCGTCAAAAATCCTATTTCAGAGTCGATTTGGGAATTTCTTACGATTTCTTGTACAAAAAGAAGCAGTCGCAGTCCAAGTTTATTCAAAAATTCTCTGACGCCGTGATTTCCTTCGAAATTTTCAATTTGCTTGGAATCAATAATGTATTGTCCAAACAATGGATCCAAGATGTTTCAGGAAAATATTATTCAATTCCCAATTATTTAACGCAGCGACGATTCAATTTGAAATTGATGTTGCGGATTTAATTCAATCACAATCATATAAAAATGAAATCAAATAGCCAATTTCCGAAAGAGTTTCCCGTGGTAGATTTTAAGAGTGTTTACACCAGGTTTATCTCTGTTTCTTCCCTCGCTTTTATCATTTACATGATTTATTTGGCTATTTACCTCAAAGATGTTTTCATCATTGCAGTTGTTGCAGGATTGCTGATTTATTCCATTTACATGGTCATCTACGCGACAACTTCAAAAATAATTTTGACAGAAAACGAAATTACAAAACAAACTATTTTCAGAACAACAACTATTGGATTTAAAGAAGCAAAATCGTTTGACGTTTATCTCCAACAAGGTAGCGCACGTGCAGAGAAGTTGAATTCAAAAAATATCGATAAAACAAGTTTTTTAAGTTTAAAATTTTTGTACATTTCGACTGATTTTGAATTCAATAGTAGCATTTTCAAAAGCAAAGATTACAAAACAATTAAAATTCATTTCATTCCAGAATTGTACAAGGAACTGAAACAAAAAATAAAAATTAGCTAAAATTTATCGTTTGGAACAATATTTGTTTCTCTCAAATATCTAAAATCAAAAATTATGAAATTCAAAATAATCACTTTAGTTGCTTGCGCTTTTTTAGGTGCAAATGCAAATGCACAATTGCTGAAAGATGCAATGAACAAAGGAAAAGAAGCCATTTCAACGCAAAAAGGAACACCAAGTTTGACAAACGATGAAGTTGTTAGCGGTTTGAAAGAAGCATTGGTAATCGGTGCTAGAAAATCAGCTGAAGCAGCATCTTTGGCGGATGGTTTCAACAAAAATCCATTGATTTTTATTCCTTTTCCAGCGGAAGCGCAAAAAATGAAAGACAGATTGATTTCCATGGGTATGGAGCAAAAAGTGAAAGATTTTGAGACCTCATTGAATCGCGCAGCTGAAGAAGCATCGAAAGAAGCATACAACATTTTCGCAGACGCTGTGAAAGGCATGAGTGTAGGAGATGGTTTTGCGATTTTGAATGGCGGAGATACTGCAGCAACGCATTATTTGAGAGAAAAAACGTATTCACCATTGAATGAAAAGTTTGCTCCAATCGTGAGAGCAGCAATTGAAAAAGTGCAAGTGACAGCTTATTGGACACCTTTGGTAACTGCTTACAATAAAATTCCTGGTGTTGCCAAACAAAATCCAGATTTGGAAGCTTATGTAACTGCAAAAGCAATCAATGGATTGATGTTTTTAATCAGCGAACAAGAAGCTAAAATCAGAAAAGATCCAGCAGCACAAGCGACTGAATTGTTACGCAAAGTGTTTGGAAAAGCGAAATAATTTTATTCTCCAATTTGAAACGGAATTTAGCAATAGATTCCGTTTTTTTTGCTCTAAGATTTTAAATTTTAGATGCAATTCGATTGAATAAAGTTGGCCAATTTACAGACGGCGTGTAGCTTCCAAGTCTGACAATTATCAAATCTTTGCTCGGACAGAAATAGACAAATTGATCTAAAATCCCGTGCGCTGCGTAGCCAAAGTTTTCTGTTTGCACATATTCATCTTGCGTATTTTCTACTTTGAGAATTCTTTGATTTGGTTTGAGAATTGATTTCCCATCAAATTTCTCAATGTTGTCATAAATCCACCATTGGTAGCTGTACAACCTATTGTTTTTCTCTGCACCATTTGTCAATGCGCGTTGAACCCAATTTTTTGAAACAATTTGTTTTCCGTTCCAATTTCCTTTATTTAAAAACAGACGACCAATTTTCGCAAAGTCATACAAAGTGGCGTTCAACGAACAAAACGCTTTGATATTTTGATGCTTTTTACTGTCAATACTCCAAGTTGCAGGATATTCCATTTGCAACGGTTGCCAGATTTTTTCTTGTAAATATTGATCTAGTTTTTTGCCAGTTGCCTCCTCCACAATGAATCCCAACAATTGCGTATTGATGCTGATGTAGTCAAATTCCGTATCAGGGGCTTTTTTGACTTTTAAATTGCGACATAATTTCTTTAAATCAGTACCATAATAAGCTTTGGCGACATCGCCGAAAGGATTAAAATAACTTTCATTGAACTTAATTCCTGAACGCATATTGAGCAAATGTTCAATCGTTATTTTTCCGAATTTAGCGGTATCCAAATCTTTCAAATAATGTGTAATTGGTTCGTCTAAACTTTTGATTTTTCCCTCTTCTAAAGCAATTCCAACCAAAGTCGAAACAAATGATTTTGCCATTGAAAATGAAGGAACAACGCTCTCACGGTTGTAATTTTTGGTGAAATGTTCGTAAATCACCGTGTCATGTCGAATGACCGCAAAACCAACTGACCTTGATTTTTTAAGAAAAGTTTCAAAGTCCATTTCCTTGCCGCGAAAATGCATTTTTTGAATAATAAATGCTTTCTGAACTTCTTGTTTCGGAAAAATGAAAGGTTTTTCCGCATTTTGAATGGGACGGGATTCAAATTTTTTATGATCGCGAATGTCTGCAAAATTCCAATAAAAATACCTGCCTACATGACAAGAATTTAGAATTAACGCAATAGAAATGAGCAGTAAGTATTTCATTTTAAGACAAAAGTTTGAATTCAATGTCAAATTTATTCAATGCTTTGATTAAATCGTTGTTGGGATCAATCTTGATATTTTTGGAAGGC
>JBFYPS010000352.1:0-6512 GCA_041303135.1 Crocinitomicaceae bacterium
AAATAAACCAATCCGCAAGGAAGCAAACCATTTAAAACACCGATAAAAAACAGCGCTTCTTTGGTATTTTGTCCGAAAAGTTGACTGATATTGCTTTTGATTTTCCCTAAAAGCATCATCAAAATGCCATTGCTTTTATTGATGAATTTGATTTTTGGGACGAAAAGTAAAATTAAAATCAGCGAACCAAGTGTAAGCGAAAGAAAACTTTGCCATCCAGCCATCACAAAACCTTGACCTAAAAGTCCGAAAAGTGTTCCCATCGCTGCGTACGTCGTAACTCTTCCTGCGTTGTAAATCAAACTGCCAGTAAAAATTGACAGTTGCGAAGTACGTTTGACAGGAATCGTCAGTGCAATTGGTCCGCACATTCCAACGCAGTGAAAACTACCCAAAAAGCCGAGCGTAAGTGCTGCTAGAAAAAACATTTTTACTTGATTTGAATAAATCCTTCGTTGTAATATTGAATGTTTTCAACTTCCCAATTGACTTGCATTTTGTACAACCCTTTTTTCAAGCTCTTGATTGAAACACCTTTTGTGTTCAAAGTATCTGCTTGAATTTTGATGTTTTTATCCAAAACAGCATCAGAAGGACGGAAGAAAAATACTTTTCCACTCGTTTGTTGTCCTTTGAATTGATCTGGAAAATCCAATACTAATTCATCGTTTTGCACTTGCCAAGACAATTGTTCGCTCAACGCTTTGGTTCTATCCATTTGGTTGATCTTATCTTGGAACTGCAATTCTTGTTCGTAATAATCTTTTGAAACCAAATCAACTTTTTGGCTCATCGACATGCTGACTAATGTAACGATTAACAGTACAAATCCAGAATACAACAATGTGATTTTAACTCCCCAACTCATAACTTAGTGTTTTAAAGTAATTGGTCCAAGAAAAGTTGTTTTCACTGTTTGCAGCTTTTCTTTACCTGAATAAATATTAACTAAAATCGGTGTTTTTCTATCGTGTATTGCATTCTTCGGTAGAATGATGAAGAAAGAACTTTCCGATTTAGAAACTTTTTTGATAACGACATCTTTTCCAATCATTTCGATTTCACCTCTCATTCCCTCCAACTTGAGTTTGACAGAAATATCCTTGTGTGTTTTGTTCAATAATTTGATGTTGTATAAATTACTGATGTGCGTAGAATCATGTTCTTGAAACAACATGCCTGGCGTTCTCAAAATAGTTACATCCACATCTCTTCTAGTGATTAATAGTGTCGCTAAAATTCCCATCAAGATAATCAAAACAACAGTGTAAGCTTTGATACGTGCTGTAAATCTCAACTTTTCACCTTTCGCAATTCCCTCCTCAGAAGCATAGCGAATCAATCCTTTTGGAGAACCAACGCTTTCCATCATGTGGTCGCACACATCGATACAAGCAGTACAATTGGTGCATTCCAATTGCGTACCATTTCTGATGTCGATTGCCACTGGACAAACTTTCACACATTGAAAACAATCAATACAATCACCTTTTGGTTTCTCTTTGTTTTTAGAAAATTTTCCTCTTGGTTCGCCTCTCAAATAATCGTAAGCCACTAAGATTGAATTTCTGTCTGTCATTACACCTTGCAAACGACCGTAAGGACAAACAATCAAGCAAACTTGCTCTCTAAACCAAGAATAAACAGCATAAAAGATACCTGTAAATAACAATAATGCGATGAAACCACCAATGTGCATTTTAATTGGCTCTTGAATAATTTTGAATAATTCATCTGTTCCAATTACATAAGCTAAAAATGTATTTGCAATCAAGAATGAGATTAAGAAAAAGGAAACGTGTTTCGCTGTTTTCTTAATGATTTTCTCTCTGTTGTATGGCGCGTTATTAAGTGCTCTTTGGTGAGATGCATCTCCTTCAATCCAATATTCAACCCTGCGGAAAACCATTTCCATGAAGATGGTCTGCGGACAAACCCAACCGCAAAAAACCCGGCCAAAAACTACTGTAAAAAGTACAACGAAGACTATAAAAACCAACATTCCAAGTCCGAAGATAAAGAAATCTTGAGGCCAGAATGTTACACCAAAAAAGATGAATTTTCTTTCTAAAATATTGAAAAGGAAAAATGGATCTCCGTCAACCCTTACAAAAGGCAGCCAGAAAAATAGAATCAGGTAAAAGACACTTACAATGGTTCTTTTATTGTACATTTTCCCCTTCGGTTGCTGTGCATAAACCCAGTTTCTTTTACCCGATTCATTTATTGTACCGATACTATCTCTAAAAGATTGATCGTCGTCGTCGTTGTGAATATTTCCCATTTTTGAAATGAATTATTTTTGTCTAAATCTGTGTTAATTCTATTGTGTGTATATTTGATAATTTTAGACTAAAAACTGTCAATTTTACTTGACAGTTTTGGTTGTATCTGCTGTTTCTGCTTTTGCGCCTTTTTCGACGTATAATTCTCCTTCTTTTTCTTTTGGATTTGCAGGATTTGTGCCTCTCAATGATTTGATGTAACTTGATACTTCGTGAATTTGACGCGCACCCAAATCTTGTTCCCAAGATTTCATTCCTTTTTCAGGGTAACCATATTTGATGGTTTTGAAAATGTCTTTGATGTCACCTTGGTGAATCCAGAAATCATCTGTCAAATTTGGTCCAACACCACCTTCACCATTCGCACCGTGACAAGCCGCACAGTTTGTGGAGAAAGTTGCTTTTCCTGCTGCTAAAGAAGCGCCATCAGTTAATGCTGTTGCATTGTTTTCATCTACCAAATTGGCAGCTTTTTTACGATATGCCTCTACATCACGTTTTCCTTGTTCAATTTGCTCATTGTATTCTGCCAATTGCAATTTTCCTGTATGTGTAACATGGAAATGGAACAAATAAACGATTGCAAAAAGAATAGTAAAATAGAATCCGTAAATCCACCATGGTGGCAAATTGTTGTCTAATTCTTTGATTCCATCATAATCGTGATCCATCATGATTTCACCTTCTTTCTCAATCGCAACAGAAGCATTCATTTTGTCGATCAATGAAGGACGAATGAATTTTTCTTTTTTCCTAGAAGCTGCAGCTAATTTTTTTCTTTCTGCAACACCTAATTGTTGTAAAGCAACCACATATAATCTCCAAGCTACAAAAAGCTCGAAGCAAATGATTGTCAACAAAGAAAAGAAAGTCATGGCGTCCATTCCCCAATAACCAACAGATGCTGGTGCTGCGGAAAGTGCTTCAACTGATGTAGCTGCTGCCGCTGCTGGAGCTGGATCTTGAGCGAACATCGTAGAAGAAAATCCGCCAATCATCACGATTGCTAAAATTGCTTTCACAATGGTTGCACCATTTTCACTTTTTGCTTTTTTATCTTGCTCAGATTTATTTCTGATTGCAGCTTTTGCAACATCTGCAAAAATCATAATCACAATCAGTAATAAAATCACCACGCTGATCATTGCAACAAACATTGGATTTGAAAAAATTGAAGGTTCTTCAGCTTTTTCTACTGCTCCTTGAGCAAACACTGTGCTACTAAAGCTTGTCAGTAATCCCAGAAACAAAGCACTTTTTATCTTCATTCCAACTGACTTTTTATTATTTACAGAATTGGTTTCCATAGTATGAATGATTGTAATTATTAATTTCCTTCTTTATCAAGTGGCATATTCTCCAATTCCGTGATATGACTTTTGTCTGCTTTGATGACATACAAAATCAACAGGGTGAAGAATGTGAAAAAAATAAAGAGCGATATCATGGGGAAGATTGCTACTCCTGCAATTGATTCCAAATAATTGATAAATTTCATGTTCGTTATTTTTTACCTTTAATATCCGTTCCAATTCTTTGCAAATAAGCAATCATTGCAATGATGTCTTTGTTTGGATAAGTCTCGATACCGTCTTTTTTCAAACTTGCTGCAATTTTATTTGCTTGCTCCATCAAATCTTTGTTCGCAATTTTATCATATCCTTTTGGATAAGGAACACCCAAAGTGATCATTGCTCTAATTTTTGCTGGTGTTGAAGTTGTGTCGATATCATCGTCTAACATCCAAGAATAAGAAGGCATAATAGAACCTGGTGACATACTTGAAGGGTCTAACATGTGGTTGTAGTGCCAAGAATCTGGATATTTACCACCCACTCTATGCAAATCCGGACCTGTTCTTTTTGAACCCCATTGGAATGGGTGATCGTAAACAAATTCACCTGCTTTAGAATATTCACCATAACGAGCTGTTTCAGATCTAAATGGTCGAATCATTTGTGAGTGACATGTATAACATCCTTCTTTGACATATAAATCTCGTCCTTGTAGTTCCAATGGTGTATATGGTTTCACACTTGAAATCGTTGGTACATTTGACTGTACTAAGAAAGTTGGTACCATTTCAATGACTCCTCCCACAAGTATTACAACTAAACTCACAACCAACATTTGAATTGGTTTACGCTCAATCCATCTGTGCCAGTGTTCGCCAGTATGTTTTGAATATTTTTTTGGAAGTGGTGCTGCTTCTGCTTCTTCATTGGCAACAAACGCGCCCATTTTAACTGTTTTCACAATATTGTAAGCCATCAAGATGAAACCACCTAAGTATAAAACTCCACCTAAAGAACGCGCAGCATACATTGGTTTGATTTGAATCACTGTTTCCAAGAAGTTTGGATATCTCAACATTCCTTCTTCTGTGAATTCTTTCCACATCAAACTTTGCATGAATCCAGCCCAGTACATTGGAATTGCATAGAAAAGAATTCCTAAAGTTCCCAACCAAAAGTGCCAGTTAGCCAATTTTTTAGAATATAATTCTGTTTTAAACATTCTTGGGATCAACCAATAGATGATACCGAATGTCAAGAATCCATTCCAACCTAGTGCTCCAACGTGAACGTGTGCTACGATCCAATCCGTAAAGTGTGCAATCGCATTTACATTTTTCAATGATAACATTGGTCCTTCGAAAGTTGCCATACCATAAGCAGTAATCGCAACAACCAAGAATTTCAATACAACATCTTCACGTACTTTATCCCAAGCACCTCTTAGTGTCAACAAACCGTTGATCATACCTCCCCAAGATGGAGCGATTAACATTACAGAGAAAACTACGCCTAAAGATTGAGCCCAGTCTGGTAAAGCTGTGTACAACAAGTGGTGAGGACCAGCCCAGATGTACAAGAAAATCAATGCCCAAAAGTGAACGATAGAAAGTCTGTAAGAATATACAGGACGATTTGCTGCTTTTGGAATGAAATAATACATCAAACCTAAGTAAGGTGTTGTCAAGAAAAATGCAACCGCATTGTGACCGTACCACCATTGAACCAAGGCATCTTGAACACCTGCGTACCAAGAATAACTTTTCAAGAAACTTACAGGAATTTCAAATGAGTTAACAATGTGTAAAACCGCAACAGTTACGAAAGTTGCAATGTAAAACCAAATCGCAACATACAAGTGTCTCTCTCTTCTTTTGATAATTGTTCCGAACATGTTCCATCCGAAAACAACCCAAATCAAAGTAATTGCAATGTCAATTGGCCATTCTAACTCTGCATATTCCTTTCCAGTTGTGATACCGAAAGGCAAAGTTAAAGCGGCTGCAACGATGATTAATTGCCATCCCCAAAAGTGAATTTTACTTAGGGTATCGCTAAACATCCGGGCCTTACATAAACGTTGTAATGAATAATAAACACCCATAAAAATTCCATTTCCTACAAATGCGAAAATCACCGCATTGGTGTGTAATGGTCTCAATCTACCAAAGGTGGTGAAATTGGTCAAATTCAGCACTGGAAAAACTAGCTGAAGCGCCACCCAAAGTCCGACTGTCATCCCGATCAATCCCCAAATAATGGTGGCGTATGTAAATTGCTTTACAATTTTGTTGTCATAGGAAAATTTTTCTACTTCCATAAGTACAGATTATTTATTATTTATTTCATTTTTAGTAACGACCTCGTTTTCAAAAAGAATACGGACCGAAGGTGTGTAGTCATCATCGTATTGACCTTTTCTCATTGCCCATAAAAAAGCAACTAAAAAGCCCGATGCGACGATTAAACTAATTCCGATTAAGACGAATAATGCACTCATTTTTCTTGTTTTACTCGACAAAGCTATCTCTGATTGGTTGGATGTAGCATGAGTGCTATCAGGAACGAAACTGACTTTTGTCAGTTTTTGATTTTACCGTTTTAAAACCGCCTGATAAACAAACTTTTAACATTTATTCACAAAAATCAATTTGTCATTTTTTTGTCATTGATTTATTTTTTCAATCTTTTTATTACACAAATCAAACCTCCAAGTCAACATTTTGACCTTAGTAAATGACTGCCTCAAAATTTTAATTAAAGTCTTTTGAATCTTGCGATAACACTTGTCGAAACCGTTGTTAACAACACAATCGAAATCGAACTTGCTGGCATCAAAATCGCTGCGACAACTGGTGAAAGAATTCCTTGAACAGCGAAAGCCAAACCTACAATGTTGTAGATCAAAGAAATCACAAACGTCGCTATAATC
>JBFYPS010000353.1:0-9243 GCA_041303135.1 Crocinitomicaceae bacterium
CAGCCTGAATAATTTTCTTTTTTTCAGAAAAAACCAAAAATCTATTCATATCGTATCTAAATCTTGAAATAGCAGTTAACTTTTATTAACTTTTAAAAATTTGATATTCACAGTTCATTAACAAAATATCAGAATAAACGCGGTACCTTTGCACCCCGCTAACAAGCAGAATTTAAAAAACACACAATTAAAACACTGTAATTCAAACAAATAAAACAAATTCTTAAAACTGATGAAGAACTTATTATTTTCCTTTTTATTTACTTTTTCGTTGATTTCATTCAACAACACATTTGCCCAAGGACAAGCGACAACGACTTCCACAAATGGTTACACAGTTAAGGTTGTAATTTCAAATTTGGTACTTAACAAATGGAATTATCAAGCAAATAGTTGCAATTACAATATATCGTTGAACTATAGTATTACTTTTTCAGGTTCACATGTTCCATCTAGTATGTACACATTGCAAGGAAGTGTGAAATGCAATCAGAGTACTTTTTTTGATTTACCAAACAATGGTGGCTCCGGATCAGTAACTTCTGCTACAGCTTCTTACTCTGGAGGAAATCCTAACTCATTAACACTTCAATCAATTTGTAAAACAATTGAAGTTGAAATACATGGACCAAATTTAAGCAGTAGGTTTCTGAGTATTCCAATTGGTAATCCATTGCCTATCGAATTACTGAATTTTGACGTCACGAATGAAAAAGATAAGGTAAATATCAATTGGAGCACAGCTTCTGAGCGCGACAATGATTATTTCACCATTGAAAGAACTACAGATGGAATCAACTATGAAAAAATTGGCGAAATTAAGGGTGCAGGAACAAGTTCATCGCAAAACGATTATCAATTTACAGATTATAATCCCACACCTGGTATTTCTTATTATAGACTTTCACAAACGGATTACAATGGTCAGATGGAAATTTTTGAACCAAAATCTATTGAAATAAAAGAAGAAAACAACATCAGTATTGTTTATCCAAATCCAACAACAAATTCAAAAATTAATGTAAATATTTTTAAAACTGAAAATGAGGTAACACTTAACGTTTATAACTTTATGGGTCAATTGGAATATACTTCTATTATCAATGCTACAAACGGAAATGTTATTTCTGAAATAGATTTATCGGAAATCGGAAATACGTTTATCATTGAAGTAATTGAAGGAAATAAGTCTGTTGAGCATCATAAAATTACTGCAATCAGATAGGCTGAAAAAATACAATGCATTTTGATTCCATTTTGGCAAAATAATTGCTAATTTGGGTTTATGAAATATAAATTTGTACTGCTTTTTTTAGGTCTTTTTGCATTGAATTATTCAGCAAAAACCCAAATCATTTTTGATAAAACAAACTTTGATTTTGATGAACTTTATGCAACATCAGAAAGATTTGTCGATTTCAAAATCACCAATACTGGCCAAAAAAAAGAATATTTGTTGAGTGTTAGAAAACCCAATGAAGTAACATATTTAACAAATGGTCAATATTTAGACCCAGATAGTTCTCTCATTATCAGACTGAAACCTAATGGAAAGAAATTAGGGAAATTTAATTACGAAATCGAAGTTTATACCAGCGATAAACTCACACCTACTCTTTTAAAAATCAATGGAAACATCAAAGAATTTGAGGAAAATAGTGTTTCTGCGATGCAAGCTTGTCCTGATTTCGGTTCAAAACCTTCGATTTATGCAACAAATTTCAAATTAACTGTCGTTACAATTGACAAAGAAACCAGAGAAACCTTATCAAATTCTACTGTTTCGATGATCCAAAATGGAATGCCTATTGGCAATTGGAAAACGAATAAAAATGGACAAATTATAGAAAAAATCCCGCTTGGTTACACCTATTTTTACAGTACACACATTGGTTATTTTCCCACAGAGCTAGGAAGTTATGTCAATTTTCAGCGTAATTACATTGTACTTGAACTGAGTAAAGATCCGAAATATTGCTTGCCCGTTCCTGTTGAATTTCAAAATCCAACGAAACCAATCGAACCGGTTATTGCAGAAAAACCAATGGAGAAAATCGATTCACAAGTCGTTGTAATGGAAGAAATTCCAATGACAATTGAATCAATAGTTGCTCAAGAACCAATTACTCCATCTACTGAAATTATTTCAGTTGAATTCGATCAACTCCCTTTTGACAATTTTGATTCAAAATATTTCAAGCCAATCAATGTTGTATTTGTGTTGGATAAATCTTCTTCCATGTTACAAGGAGACAAACTAGAATTGATGAAATATTCATTGTTTCAACTAACTAATTATTTACGTCCTGAAGATAAAATGTCAATCGTAACATACTCTTCAACGGCAAAAGTTTTGGTTCCTCCAACTGCTGGAAATGAAAAAGATTTCATCAAAAAACCCATTGAGAAAATCAGACCTGGCGGCGGAACAGCTGGTGGAGATGGAATTAAATTGGGATTTGAACAAGCTGTCATTGGATATTTGAAAGATGGCGCAAATATAGTTGTTGTAATTACAGATGGTGCGTTCAATAAAAACTCAGATGACTATCAAAAATCAATAGAAAAACATAAAAATCTAGGGATAAATTTGTCTGTGGTTGGGATTAAAAATCTACAACAAGATGAAGCAAAAATGAAAGAGGCTGCTGCAATTGGAAATGGAAGATATGTGCCCATTTTTAAATTAGCTGATGCACAAAGAAATTTAATTCAAGAAATTAGATTTTCGGCTTTTAGAAAATAAAATTACCGCAGCAAATTAATGTGACCTGCCATTTTCTTTACTTTCTTGCTGGTGAAATCCGTATACACAATTTTCCAAACATAGGTTCCATCTTGACATGGCAATCCTTTGTAGGTTCCATCCCAAAATTCCTCCATATTATTCATGGTAAAAATCGTTTCGCCCCAACGATCATAGATTTTCATTTCAAATGTTTTTACGTTTCCGCCGACCGCTTTGAAAACCTCATTAAAGATATTTCCATCAGGCGTAAAAGTATTCGGAACATAAATTATGGCATCGTAAAAAATCATTACACTATCTGAAGCTTTGCATCCATTTTGATCAGTGTAGGAAACAACATACTGAAAATTCTTATCTGGATTGGCAACTGGATTGGCACAAACCGTGCATGACAAATATTCAGACGGTGTCCAAACATAATTGCCTGTGGTCGTACTTATTGCACTCAATTGAATCACGTCTCCAAAAAAGGCATAAACATCAGGTGAAGTTTGAATAAATGCTTTAGGAAATAAATTTACATGAACCGAAGCAGTATCGACACATCCATTTTCATCAATTCCAGTCACAATGTATGTGGTATTTTGAAGAGGTGTAGCTGTAACAATTTCGCCACTAAAATCACTTAAAGTATTAGCAGGTGACCAACTGTAAGAAACACCACCAAATGCATATAAGTCTACTTGCTGTCCTGGACATATGATAGTGTCAAAACCTGCGGTAATATATGGCGCAACAATGTCAATAAAAATACTATCTCTCAATGATCCACAAGCATTGATAAAATCACAATAATAGTACATGTCAGAATTCGGATTAACAGTCACCACCGGTCCATTTGTAGCAGAAATATTCAAATTTGGAGACCAAAGAAAAGAATCTGCCCCAGAAACAGTAATTTCTTGGGAATCTCCTCCACAAATGTTAATGGAATCAAGAATTTGAGGATTTGGAGGTGTCAGGACTACTTGAATCTCAACACTTTCGTTAAAAGTACAACCTGAAGCGGAGGTAATTAAACAATTGTAAACTGTTGTTTGTGTTGGTGTTGCATTGGGCGTTGCAATATTCGGATTATCTAAACCTGCTGCCGGTGACCAAAGATAAGTTGAACCACCACTGGCAAAAATTGGCACCGTATTTCCTAAACAAATGGTGGTATCTGACGAAGCATTTGATCCTCCGTTCAAAACTTCTAATGTTACACTTAAAGTATCTGTACCACAACTGTCTGATATAATAACTGTAAAAACAGTCGTTTCGGTGATTGTTGCAATTGGATTTGCAATATTTGCGTTGTTTAAAAACTGAGCAGGCGACCATTGATAAGTTAAACCACCAGATGCATCAAATTGATATGTTGAACCAGGACAAATTGCTGCATTTGGAGCAGTAACTTGACCATTAAAATCACCAATTTCAATTTGAAAAAATGAGGTGTCTGATGAATAACAACCACTTGAATCAGAAACTATCAAAGTGACATCATACGTTCCGGCTCCTTGATAGGAATGCGTAGGATTAACTTGTGTTGACGTGGTATTATCCCCAAAATTCCAGAAAAAAGTATTCCCATTGGAACTATTGTTTGTAAATGAAACTGGAGCAGGCATGCAAATCAAAGGAGCTGGTTGACTAATAATTGCATCAATATGATTCAGCTCAAATTTGAAAACTGCCAAATTACAATTTGGACTAGGATTACTTGGTGACCAAACTCCTGGAGTGGTGGTGAATCCAAAATTATTTCCTCCGCATGCTCCGCAAACTGCATGATAAATTCGTCCTGATTTATCAAATCGACTCGTTCCACCATCAACGTGATTTGAACTTGCAGTCAGACTTCCCATGTAAGTTGCATATTTCAAACTTTGGGCATCTTGTCGCAAAACAGCTATATAAAAATTATTTCCATTGGTTGAAGATTGATAGGCATCAGGAGTTACTTGAAAACCATTACTTGAGCTGAAAGTTGCTGAGCTATTTGCACTGTTTACTGAACCTCCCCAACCTGAAATATAAATCTCAAAACAATCTGAAACCAAAAATGCTGTTGGTGAAATTTCAACATGGCCTGTTCCTGAACCAATGTTGGTTGACCAAATCAAATTCACCAAATTGGTGGAGTACTTTTTTATAAATTGTCCAGAACTTGGAGTTCCATATACACCTGGAGAAATAACCATATTCCCTTCTGTTTGACCATAAACATATACTTGATTATTCAAATCAAGCTGTACAAAATATGCTTGGTCATATTCAGAAGTACCAATATAAGTTCCTGATTGAACAAAAGGAGTAATACCATTTATTTTAATTAAATAGCCATCTGATAATCCACCCTGAATATTGACTGTATTTCCAATAGAAAAACCCAAACTTGCAGAATTTGTTCCTCCAACAACATAAACATCACCATTTGAAGCCACTTCTAATGAATTCCCAGTTTCAACACCTCCACCTCCAAAAAGTGAAGACCACATAAGTGTGCTTAAATTTGGATTCATTTTAAAAATCACCGCATCTTGAGAACCATTCAAAAAAGATTGAAAAGCATTGGCTGTTGGGAAATTACTAGAAGAAGTCGAGGATGCGACAAAAACATTTCCACTACCATCTAATTCTATAGATCCTCTAAATTGATCACCATAATTATAATGTAAAACACTTGAATTGATGCCATCGGTGCCACTTCCTCCCATAAAAGTCGAAGACAAAAGTGAAGCTCCATTGGCACTCAATCTTGTAACATAAATATCTGAACCATTAAATGTAAGACCATTTTCCGTAAAAGATCCACCACCATTAAAACTTGCATCAAAAGGAGTCCCAGGCATGGGGAAATCAGCAGAAGAAGTTGCACCCATGATATACAATTCATTGTTGGCATTACATACAATACTGTGCGGTGTTTCAACTCCTAAACCACCGATGTAAGATGAAAATATTAATTGCGTACCTAATGCATTAAATTTTGATATCCCAATATCAAAACTTCCGCCGTTAAATGAAGGATCAAAAGATCCCGTCACAATTGGATAACCCGTTCCAAATGCAATTCCAGCAGCAAAAACCCTTGCAGATTGATCTGGTGCAGCAGTAAAACCCCAATTATCACTTGTTGAACCAGTAAAAGTTGAAAAAGTCAATTCTGGGTCAATCACTAAAGTCTGATTTTTATTGAAATTTCCCAATAAAATATAACTCACAATATTGTCTTTCAGTTGAAAAGAAATTTCAACATAACTCTTTTTGCCATTTTCATCTAAATTCCAAGCTTTTGGTGCACTTTCAATAATTTCACCAAAAGGATGTTTGGTGTGTAGATTTCCTTCATCATCAATAAATACGCTAGTTGCACCATCAACCTTCATTTGAATTTGAGAAATATCTTTTCCTGCAGGAACAACGAAACTGTATTCTAAATGTGATGTGTTTCCTTCCACTTGCATGTCAATTGAAGGATAAAAATCTTTATAAACCACCTTTTTTACACTGTAAATCATCGACTTCCATCTTGACTGATCATTGCCTAAAAAATAATTTCTGTACGAAATGGATTTTTCACTTTCTATTTTTTGAGCAGCAGAATTAGATCCTAAAAAGGTTGATTTTACTGCGTGTCCCTTTAAAATTGATGCTTCAGTGTGATCACTTTTTTCATCATGTCCACTGTGATAAATTTCAGAAGCATTGTGAAAAGCATAAGTGAAACCTTGATTTTCGAGGTACATTTCGCCTCCATTTAGTTCCACTTTATATCGAATGTTTGAATGCCATTGTCCTCGATTTGGATGCAACCAAATTTGCTCTTGTTGAGAAAAACCAACAAAAGAAAATAAGAGTAAGCAAGCCAATAATAGTATTCGCATCATATCGAAATTACAACAAAAATTTGAAACAACAATTCCCCAGCTATTTCAACGATTAAAAAGACGGAAAATCAGTGAATAAGTTGCTTCAAAAAACCAACATTATTGATGAAAAAAAAACGGAAATTTTTAGTTTCCGTTATCATTAAAAATCCAAATAAATTGAATCGATTTAAGTAATGTTTTTTCCATAAGATGAGTTTTATACTTACGAAAATAGTTGGTTTCATCAATGTTAAAATAAATAAAACCTGAACTGTTTTGATCATTGATTTAATGGTTGTTAATTTTCTGTTAACTGTATCTTTCAAAATTTAACTGGTTGTTCATTTAAAAACAAATTGAAATTAATAAGTAAATTCGGTCAAAAGCGTCGATTAAAGCAAAAAATTAATTTAAAATGCTTTTCTTTGCTAATCAACTATGAAAATGAATCTATAAAATCAGAACTATGAAAATGAGAGCCTTAATTATTGACGACGAAGAGTTTGCGAGAAAGAATCTTCAACTAATGCTGGAAGAATTCTGTCCAGAAATAGAGGTAATCGGCGAAGCTTCAGGCAAAGAGCAAGCCAAAGCAATCATAGAATCTTCTAAACCTGATGTTATATTTTTGGACATTAGAATGCCAAGCGGTGCAGAAGGTTTTGAATTATTAGAAGAAGTTGAAAATAAAGATTTCCTAGTTGTGTTCGTAACAGCATTTAAAGATTATGCTTTGAGAGCATTCAATGCAAGTGCCGTTTATTATGTATTGAAACCTATTGATATCGATGATTTAAGATCTGCAGTGGACAAATTGGTTGAAGCGAAAAAAATATTCTCAGACGATCCGCAAAACTTTGTTACTTATTTCAAATCATTAAAAAACTTGTCTCAAAGTTTATTGTCTAACAGACCAAATAATCGAATTGCAATTAGCCATACTCGTGGACTAAAAATCATTGAAGATGATACAATAACGCATTTAGAAGCAAGTGGAAATTGCACTACCATTTATTTTGAAGATGGATCCAGATATTTAGATACAAGAACATTGAAGATTTATGAGCATATTTTAGATCCCTCAAAATTTTTCCGAGTTCATAAATCACACATTATCAACCTAAATAGATTGGTAGAATACATCAACGAAGATGGACATTTTGCCGTATTAAAAGGTGGATTAAGAATTCCTGTTGCTAGAAATAGAGTTACAGATTTCGTTAAAATGCTGAAAGAATAAAATGATATTTCGCTGGCTATTTTTATTTGTTTTTTGTTTTTCAGCGCTTTCGATTCAAGCGCAGAGTTATTCTTTTCTTTCATATTCCATCGCTGAAGGATTGCCTCAATCACAAGTGTCTTCCATCGCCGAAGATGAAAAAGGCTATTTGTGGGTTGGAACTTTAGGAGGTTTGGGGAAATTCAATGGCTCAACATTTGTCAATTATTCAACCAAAGATGGTTTACTCAACAACAGAATCACAAGTTTAAATTGCTTCGATCAAAAACTTTGGATTGGTCATGAAGGTGGCGTAAGTCTTCTACAAAATGGAAAAATCAAAAAATGGGCTTTTCCAGAAAAAAATAAAAATGTCAATGTTTTGGCAATTAATAAATTCCAAAATGGTTATGTCATTGCAACTAATGGCGGAGGCATCTACTTTATCAATGAAAAATTTCAAATTAGAAATATTGAGCTTAACAGTGAAGACCAAAATCGGGTCAGAGGACTTTCAGTTTTTGAAAATGAACTTTTCATTGCAACCCGTGGCGGACTGCTAAAAACCAATGATTTATACAACTTTAAATCTGTTAAAGGGGCCGATACTTTAAATATATCTGGAATCACCAAAAATGATACAGAATTCATCATCACAACTTTTGACACAGGAATTTTCAAATATGATTTAAAGCAAAAAAAAATCCAAGTTATTGGCGCAATTCCATCACAAACAGGAATTAGAAATTGTATTTTTGATAGCAAAGGAAATATTTGGATTCCAAGCAAACAAGGTATTTTAATCATTGACAAGAATAATAAAAGTCGACTCATTGATCAAAGTTAAGGATTGCCTTTAGATGCAATTGCCAGAATTTTTGAAGATCGAAATGGAACAATTTGGATTGGATCAGAAGGAAAAGGACTTTTTAGATTTCCTGGGGAACAAATAGTCTATTTTAATCTTAAAAGTGGAATTCAGAGTGAATTAATCACCGCAGGAATAGAAGTTTTACCCAACTATTATCTTTTTGGATCTTATGATAAAGGATTGATTCAATACAAAAAGAACGAAAATTTTATTCAAAAAGAGCTACCAAACAATACAATTTGGGCCATTGAAACAGATAAGTTGAACAACATTTGGATGGGTTCTGAAGCTGGACTATTTAAATATCAATTGAATGGAAAAGTCGAAATTTTTGACGAAACTTCAGGTGCACCTGGCGAAAAAATCACTTCATTTTACAAAGATCGAGGAGGTGAAATTTGGGTCGGAGGCTCAAATGGAATTTCCAAAATATCGTTCGGAAAAATCGAACACATTCCCCATTCTGAAACCAATAAAGACATTGGAACAATTAGAAATATCGTTAAATACAAAAAACAACTTTTTTGTGCAGCAGATGGCGGCTTGT
>JBFYPS010000354.1:0-27703 GCA_041303135.1 Crocinitomicaceae bacterium
TAATTCTTGAATCGCAAGCTCTGGGTCTTGCATCGGAATTGTACCTAAACCAATATAGTTTTTTGGATATTTCGCAACTAAATCGGCAATGTGATCATTTAAAAATTCGGAAATTTCTAAACCATCTTTTGCTTTTGCCCAATATGAAAATAGCACTGGAATGGTACAAACAACTTGAGTTTGTGTGGCAAAATTTTCATATTCCTCTATGCGAAAGTTTTCATCCCAACAATTTTCCAGGATGCGTCTGAAAAACTTTCCTCCTTGCATCATGTCTGCTGATTTATCCTCATTGTGATTCAAGAAAATAAAATCACCATATCCAAACTTTTTTGTCCAATCTGGTAAGTGTTTTGGGATAATGTGGGAGTGCATATCGATTTTAAGCATAGCAATTAGTTTTTGCGCGAAGATAAGCATTTGTTGCTTTAAAACCTTACATTTAATTCGTCTTTCAGTTTGATTCTACGTCGTGACTTTTCGTATCTTTGCAACCTAAAATTCAATGCAAATGGCGCAGAAACCATCGATTCCTAAAGGAACTAGAGATTTTTTACCAAAAGAAGTAGCTCGAAGATCTTATATTTTTGATACAATTAGAAATGTGTTCAAAAAATACGGTTTTTCACCAATTGAAACGCCTTCGTTTGAATTATCACATACGCTTTTGGGAAAATATGGAGAAGAAGGGGATCGTTTGATTTTTAGAATCCTAAATTCAGGAGAAAAACTAAAGAAAGCGGATCTTGATGCTTTGGCAAACGAAAATCTCCCACGATTTGCGAATTCTTTGGCTGAAAAAGCCTTGCGTTACGATTTAACAGTTCCTTTCGCACGTTTTGTTGTGCAACATCAGAATGAAATTTCATTTCCTTTCAAAAGATACCAAATTCAACCGGTTTGGAGAGCAGACCGTCCGCAACACGGCAGATATCAAGAATTTTATCAATGTGATGCTGACGTAGTTGGAAGTAAATCTTTGCTCTACGAAGTTGATTTCGTTCAAATTTTTGATGAAGTTTTGACTTCTTTTCAAATTCCAAGCTTTACCATCTTAATCAATAATCGCAAAATATTATCTGGAATCGCAGAGGTTTCCGGTCAACAAGATAAATTGATTGATATCACAGTTGCCATCGACAAATTAGACAAAATCGGTCAGGAAGGCGTTGAAAAAGAATTGCTTGAAAAGGGAATTTCTGAATCAGCGATTGAAATCATTCGTCCACTGTTCAATTTAACTGGAAACAATGAGGAAAACCTCGTTCAAATGTCTCAATTTTTAGCTGCTAGCGAAATTGGCTTAAAAGGAATCGAAGAATTGAAATTCGTACTAGATCAAACAACTCAATTAGGATTAGAAAAAGCCGAATTGAAATTTGATGTCACTTTGGCTCGAGGATTAAACTATTACACAGGTGCTATTTTTGAAGTAAAAGTAAATGATATCAAAATGGGAAGTATTTGTGGCGGTGGAAGATACGATGACTTGACTGGATTATTCGGCATGCCTGATGTTTCCGGTGTTGGAATTTCTTTCGGTGCTGACCGCATTTATGATGTGCTAACTGAATTGGAGTTGTTTCCAACCGATACAGACAAAGGTTTGAAATTGTTGTTTGTGAACTTTGGAGAAAAGGAACAATTGCATTGTATGAAATTGATCAAAGAAATTCGTCAGAATGGAATCGATTGCGAGTTATATCCTACAGCTGCGAAAATGCAAAAGCAAATGAAATATGCGAACGATATTAGAGTTCAGTATGTGGCATTAGTTGGCGAAAATGAAATGAATGAAAACCTGATCCAATTGAAAAATATGGAGTCGGGAGAACAAGAAGAAATGAGTTTAGAAGAGGTGATTTTTCATCTTGGTCAAAAATAGTTGCGAGTTGATTCAAATTATCAATAGCAAATAAAAAGCACTACACTATGAGTACATTTACGATTACAAGCGAGTGGATTTCATTGGAAACACTTGAACACATTTTAGATAATAACTTGAAATTAGAGTTGTCTGAAAATTCAAAAAAACAAATATTGAATTGCCGTCAATATTTGGATGACGTCATGAAAAATGAAGATAGAATTATCTATGGAATCAATACTGGTTTTGGATCGTTGTGTGATACTGTAATTCCCAAGTCAGATTTAGAACAATTGCAAACCAATCTCGTGCTTTCACATGCTTGTGGTGCTGGAGAAGAAGTGCCATTGCATTTGGTGAAACGCATGCTTTTATTGAAAGTGTTGGGACTTTCTCACGGACATTCTGGCGTACAACTAGCAACAGTAGAGCGCTTGATTTTCTTTTTCAATAACGACATTCTTCCAATAGTTTATCAACAAGGAAGTTTGGGCGCATCAGGTGATTTGGCTCCTTTGGCGCATCTTTCTTTGCCATTAATTGGAGAAGGAGAAGTTTATTTTGAAGGTGCGAAAATTGCAGGAAAAGACTTAGCGAAAAAATTCAATATTCAACCAATCGTTCTGCAATCAAAAGAAGGATTAGCATTGTTGAATGGAACGCAATTCATGAGTAGTTATGGTTCATACGCAGTAGCTGCATCTCGTAAATTATGGAAGCAATTCAATCAAGTGGCTGCGATTTCTTTGGAAGGTTATGATGGCAGAATTGAACCTTTCAGTGTTTCTGTAAACGAAATTCGCAAGCAAAAAGGCCAAATCAAAACGGCTGAAATCATGCGTGATTTATTGGCTGGAAGTGAGATTGTGGCGCAATCTAAAGCGCATGTGCAAGATCCATATTCTTTCCGTTGTATTCCGCAAGTGCATGGCGCAAGTTATGATGCAATCGAGTATTCTGCAGGAATTATTGAAAATGAAATCAATGCTGTAACAGACAATCCAACGGTTTTTCCTGATGAAGATTTAGTTGTTTCAGCGGGTAATTTTCACGGTCAACCTTTGGCAATAACCATGGATTTTTTAGCAATTGCTATGGCTGAAATGGGTTCAATTTCTGAACGTAGGGTTTATAAATTGATTTCAGGAACGAGAGGTTTACCAGCATTTTTAGTTGCTAAACCGGGATTAAACTCTGGTTTCATGATTCCACAATATACCGCTGCATCGATTGTTAGCCAAAACAAACAATTGTGTATGCCTGCAAGTGTTGATACCATTGATTCTTCAAACGGACAAGAAGATCACGTAAGTATGGGTTCAAATGCAGGCACAAAATTATACCGCGTGCTTGAAAATTGTTTCACCATTCAAGGAATAGAATTGATGAATGCTTGTCAAGCGATTGAATTTAGAAAACCTTTGAAAACAAGTAAACATTTGGAATCAATCATCAATGAATATAGAACAGTGGTTCCTTATTTCGAACAAGATTGTTACCTTCATCCGCACATAAGTGCAAGTAAATCGTTTGTTAAAACAGCATCATGGAAATAGAAAATCAAAATGAACCAGTAATGAAACGACCAACTTTCTTAGTTGTACTTTCGGTATTTAGCTTAATTTCTATTTCTTCAGGTTTATTGAGTAGCATTTTAGGTTTGATCTCTGGTCCTTTGCAAGACTATCAAATCGACGAGATTATTGCTCAAAATATGTCTGGAGTTACCCAATTGCAAGAAATGGGAGAAGTGTATTGGTCTGAAATTACATTGAAAATTTTAAATCTAATTAAATACACAAATGCCAATTTCTATATGGATAGATTGATAAATTTGGGCGCTTATGCAATCGGTTTAAATGGTGTCATTTTTATGCTAAAAGGAAGAAAATTAGGTTTTCATCTTTACATCATATATAATCTTGTTGCATTAATTAGCATTTATGCAAGTGCTCCAGCCACTGAAATTCCAAGTTTTTATTTCATCTTGTTTGGAATCATTTCTTCTATTTTCATTTTCATGTTTAGTCGAAATTTGAAATTTATGAAGTAATTTGCTTCTTAAGATTTTCAATTTACAACAAATCAATTTCCTGCGCGAGTTGTAAATCCAATTCAGTTACAGCAGTTTGATCATGCGTTTGCAGGCTGATATGAACCTTGTTGTATGTATTAGTCCATGATGGATGATGGTTCATTTTGTCACAAATCACCGCTACTTTAGTCATAAATCCAAAAGCTGTTTTAAAGTCCACAAACTGAAAAGTCTTTTCAAGCGAATTGTCGTTTAATTTCCATGAAATTAGTTTTTCTTCAATCTCGTCTGCATTGATTATTCTTGCTTTCATGTTTTTATTTGAAAGGTAGTTTTTTATAATTTAGCTTTGACATGAAAACAAATATTAACTTCATTTTTACAAATTTTTAGCGAAAGTTGTTACTTTTAGTTTTTGTTGTATTAACCTTACAAAAGATCGAAAATTGTTTAGCAAAAGGAAAAATAAAATTGTCTATTCTGAAAGCGAATTGATTGAACTTTCAAAAAGCAATCAGCAACATTTTGGTGCGCTTTATGAAAAGTATTTTGATACGATTTTTCGGTTTGTATTCAAACGTTTGGGAGGAGATGAAGCCGTTTCTGGAGATTTGACTCAACAGACTTTCATGAAGGCAATGGTCAATATTCAAAAGTATGAAGACCGCGGATTTCCATTTAGTTCTTGGCTTTTTCGAATTGCACAAAATGAGGTGAATTTATATTTCAGAAGTCAAAAAACCAATAAAACAGTTGATGTAAATGAAAATCAATTGAAATCAGTTTTAGAAGAAATGGATTCCTCTTCCAACATGAGTATGGAAAATCAAGAAAAACTCATTCAATGTATCAATAATTTGGAGCCTGATCAAATGGATTTAATTGAATTGCGCTTCTTTCAAGAAATGAGTTTTAAAGAAATTGCGGATATTTATGATATTTCCGAAGCCAACGCAAAAATGCGCATTTACCGCTTGTTAGAAAAGATTCAAAAAAATTGGAATAAGTAAAATGAGAAAATTTAAACTCAATAGCGATCAAAAGGAACTTGAACCAACACAAGAGCAAATCTTGCGTTACAAAAATTTTAATTCCTTGTCTGAAAATCATAAAAAGCTGACGAAAAGGCCCAAAAAGCCTTTGTATAAAGATCCAAAAATGTTTTTATTCATCATTTTAATAGGACTGATTGCACTTCTTTTATTTAGTTAATTCATTTCTAAAATTGATTTTCAAATGTTTTTTTATATCTTCATAATCTAAAAACTCGTTGTGAAGATTTATTGGTTGATTTCATTGTTCTTATTTAGCGCATTTTCCATACTTGCGCAAGATATACATTGGTCGCAATTTAATGACAATCCAATTTTTCAAAATCCTGCCAACAGTGGACGTTTCAAAGGGGATTATCGCATACATGGAAATTACAGAGATCAGTGGAGAAGCGTAACCGTTCCATTTAGTACTTTTTCCTTTTCAGGTGATACAAAATTTGCATTTATGCCCAAATTTGGACTTGGTGCACTTTTTTTTCACGATCAAGCTGGTGATGGAAAGTTTAAAACCGTTGAATTTCAAATTTCTCCCTCTTATCAATTCAAATTGACGAGTGATTCTGTCCACACGCTTCGTGCAGGTTTGCAGTTGGGAATGAATCATCGCCAAGTAAACATGGATAAATTTTCATTCGATGCGCAGTTTGATGGTACGATTTATAATCCTAGTTTACCAACAAACGAAACTTTTCAAAATCAAAAAAACACCAATTTTTCACTCGGAACAGGATTGGTTTACGAATGGTTTAAGGGTGAAAGAAAACGAATCAGTGGCGGTTTAGCCTTGTTCAATTTAAACAAACCAAATCAAGGGTTTTATGGTCAAACCGTTCAGCGAGATATGCGTGTCAATCTTTTTGCCAAAGGCCAATTTGAAATCAATTATGACTGGGATTTATTGCCAACGTTTCAATTAAATTTTCAAGGAAAGTACAAAGAAATCATACTTGGATCAAGCGCACGTTATATTTTAATTGATCGACTTGGAGAATATAGGGCGGTTTATTTTGGGGCTTTTTACCGCAACAAAGATGCTGGATATTTGAGTGCTGGAATGGATTACCAAAATTGGTATGCTGGATTGAGCTATGATGTGAATTTCTCAAAATTAACGCCGGCGAGCAATGTCAGAGGTGGAATTGAACTAAGTGTTCGTTACATTATTACCCGTTTCAAACCTAAAAAAGTTTTACACCGCGTATGTCCAGATTATATATAGTTTTTGCTTTTGTTTTTATATCGGTTTTTTCATTTGGACAAAATGATTTGTCAAATTATTTGAAATTTGCAGAAGAACAATATAAAAAAGGCGATTATATTTATGCGCTTGAATATTACCAAAAAGCTTTGGCACTTGATTCTCAAACTGTCAATATTTTATGGAATTATGCAGAAACACTCAGGGCATATAAGGATTATCGCAAAGCAGAATATTATTACGAAAAAGTGTACGCCAAAGAGGATGCCACAATTTTCCCTTCCAGTTTGATGCAATTGGGTTTGATGCAAAAACAAAACGGGAAATATGATTTAGCTGTTGAAACATTTAAAAAAGCTAAAAAGAAATATACGAAGGACAAAAAAGGTTATTTGTATTTGAAATCTAAACGTGAATTGGAATCTTGCCTTTGGGCCAAAACAGCAATCAAAGATTCTACTGAATATTTGATCAACCAACTTCCAACCACAGTAAATTCGCCTAATTCAGAATTTGGACACAATATTTACAATGGAAAACTTCTTTTTTCATCTCTCAGAGGAGATTCCATTCACAGCAATGAAGAAGTTTATTCAACAGAATATAAAACAAGACTTTACGCTTCGAAATATGAAAATCAGAATTATGCCAAAAATGAAATCATCAAAGATTTAGTTGTAGAAAAATACAATACAGGAAATGGAGCATTTTCATTAGATGGAAATCGATTTTATTTCAGCTTGTGTAATGATGAAGGATACAATTACAAGTGTAAAATCATGGTTGCCAATTATAAAAACGGCAAATGGTCTTCCATCGATACCTTAGGGGATATCATCAATCAAGCTGGCTCAAATACCAGTATGCCTTCCATTGCAAAAATTGATGGGGATGAAGTTTTGTTTTTCTCCTCAGACCGCAATGGAGGTGAAGGTGGAATGGATATTTACTATAGTTTTATCAAAAATGGAAATCAATTTGGAAAAGTACAAGCTTATAAAGTTGGAAATTCACCTGACAATGAATTGAGTCCGTTTTATGACGAAAAAACAAAAAATCTATATTTTTCATCCTCTTGGCATGATGGCTTTGGCGGTTACGATGTTTTTTCAGCCAAATTAGCCAATGGGAAATTTGAAAAACCCATCAATCTCGGATTGCCAACAAATAGCCCTGCAAATGATACATATTTCTTTGTCCATGGTGATACAAATTATGTTTCGAGTAACAGATTGGGCGTTTTATACAGCAAAAATCCAACCTGTTGCAGTGATGTTTTTTCTTTGGCAAAGCCAGTTAAAATAATACCTCCAACTCCTAAAGAAACATTAGCCGAATTGAATAAAAGATTGCCTGTTACTTTATATTTTCACAATGACTGGCCAGATCCAAAAACGTTGGCTACAACAACCAAAATAAGCTACATTGATAATTACCACGATTATATTGCATTAATTCCAACTTACAAAAAAGAATATTCAAGCGGTTTGTCAGGGAATAGAGCAGAAGATGCGCAAGAAGATATCGAAAGTTTTTTTACAGAATATGTCGATCAAGGTGTCAAAGATTTGGAATTGTTTCGCGATTTGATGTTGGAGGAATTGCAAAAAGGTACCTCGCTAGAATTGACAATCAAAGGTTTTGCGAGTCCATTGGCAAAAACAGAATACAACGTAAATCTGACTAAACGAAGAATTGCGTCGTTGGTTAATTATTTGTCAGATTATAACAGCGGAATTTTCAAACCATTTTTGAATGGAACATCAGCCAATGGTGCAAAAATTTCAATCAAAGAGGTTCCGTTTGGTGAATATACAGCTGATAAATTAGTGAGTGATAATCCGAATGATCAAAAAAATTCTGTCTATTCAAGAGCTGCCTCTTTAGAGAGAAAAATTGAAATTCAAAGTATCAGCATTTTGTCCCAAGATTCGATCAACGTGATTCAGGCAGATTTACAAATTCAAGACTTAGGGAAAATCAATGCAGATGCAGTTCAGATTCGCATTTTTAAAGTGAAAAACACCAGTGATAAAGTGGTTCATTTTGCATCGTCTGAAATTCCTTGTAGCTGTAATAAAGTTGAAATTACTAAAAACACTTTAAATCCAGGCGAATCAACAGATGTTAAAGTTTCCTTTGACCCAAAAGGATATACCGGAAATGTGGTGAAGTCAATCTATTTACAAACCCAAGAATCGATTCTCAAAACAAGGTTGGTATTGACCGCTGAGATTTTAAAAAAATAGCTATTTTATTGAAAACATTTTTAATAGCCATATTTTTACTTTTCACAGTCAGTGGAAAATCTCAAGTTGATATTTGCGAAAAAATTTACGAAGCAGAAAATCTTTCAAAAGAAGCAGTCTTTTCAGGGTCTAGATCTCAATTCTTGAATTTGATGATGGACAGTGTTTTATGTGATTTAAAACCGATAGAATATGGTACACCTCCAACCCGATTTAAAGCAAAAGTAACCATAGACTCTAAAGGGCATATTATTGACAGTTTCATATTTACTGAAGAAATTGAAAAAAAAAATAAAGAATTAATCAATAAGAATTTATTGAAATTGGATCAATGGTTGCCTGCAGAAATTGATGGTCAAAAAGTTTGTTCCTACTACTATATCGTAATTACTTGCATAATTTGGAATTGAATCTTAATAGTTTTGTTTCAATTATTAATTCAATTTCACTTTTCTGTTAAATATTTAATAAGACTTATCGATAATTAAATATCTTTGTTTCAAACAAAAAAAACTCAAGTTATTAATTTCGTGTCTATGAAAAAATTAATACTCTCATTTATTGCTATTTTAAGTTTTGTCTTTATTGGAAATACAACAACTTGCCCAAATGCTCAAATTATTCCAGGAGCTCCAACTTTTCCATATACTCAATCCTTGGTTTGTGGTTCAACCAATGATATTAATTCTAGTAATTCTGCTTTTGATGGAAATAACGGGGATTATTATTTGGATGGTCAAGAATCTGTTTATAGTTGGACTCCAACGCTAAGTTATTCAGGAGTAACAATTGCTTATTCTGGACAATCTTGGTCAGGAATTTTTCTGTATGCAGGTTGTCCTTCTTCCGGTGGAACTTTAATTGCTGCAGTTCATTCAATAGCAAGTTCAAAAACTTTAACAGTGCCAGTGAATATAGAATCAGGAACAAATTATTACATCGTTTTTGATACATGGCCTACACCAGATAGTCCTTGTGCAGGAACATTTACTATAAATGGAACAGCATTGCCTTTTTGTTCTGGCGTTCCAAACCCTGGAAATACACTTTCTACAGCAGCCTCTGTTTGTTCATCAGTACCTTTTACTTTGTCTTTGCAAAATTCTCCAGCTTTTAGCGGATATTCTTTCCAATGGCAAATTTCAACAAATGGAACAGCATACAGTAATATTGCTGGAGCAACAGGTTCAAGCTATTTAGCAAATCAAACTGTAAGTAATTATTATCAATGTGTCGTGACTTGTGTTTCTGATGGAACTCCTGTCATTTCAACACCTATTCAAGTTGGAATAAATGGATTCAATAGCTGTTATTGTACACCAGCTCCATCAAGTACTGACGGTGAAGGAATTACAAATATTGCTTATGGAACGGTAAATAATCCTACTCTTGGAGAACCAGGGGGATATGCTGATTATTCAAATCTTTCCTCAGACTATAGCCAAAGTGATTTGGTAACATTGAATATAACTTACAGCACAGGTTATACCTATAATACCAAAATTTGGGTTGACTGGAATAATAACAGTTCATTCGATGACCCAGGTGAAGAAATGTATACTGGAGTTTCAACAGCGGCTAATCCAACGACCTTAAATACTTCTTTTACAATTCCAGCAAATGCAACAGCAGGTATTCACAGAATGAGAATTGGAGGTTGTGATAGTGAAATTCCAATTCCTTGTTACGCAGATGTATGGGGAACTTATGAAGATTATTCATTAAATATTTTACCAAGTTGTAATGCGATCAGTATTGTAAATCCAGGAAATCAAATCGTTTGTTCTAGTTATAGTTTACCTGCTATTGCTGAGCAAGTTCCTTCTGGAAATGCAGATTTAACAATGAATTATTACGATGCGCCAAACGGAGCTGGAAATATTGTTACTAGTCCAATTACCTCAAGCCAAACTATTTATGCGTATGGATCAGCCGCTGATGGTGCATGCTTTGATGACGAGGTTTTTACAATTACTGTAAATTACCCAAACACAGGGGTTGATGTGCAACACGCTTGTGGTCCATTTACTTGGATAAATGGTGTTACTTATTCTACAAGTAACAACACTGCAACGCACACTTTAACAAATATTGCTGGTTGTGATTCTATTGTGACTTTGAATTTGACAATTGGTTCACCTAATGCAGGTATTGATGTTCAACATGCTTGTGGACCATATACATGGATAGATGGTGTAACGTATACAGCAAATAACAGCTCAGCAACACATACTTTGACAAACGTTTCAGGATGTGACTCCATCGTTACCTTGAATCTGACAATCGCTTCGGCGTCAATCAGCGCGAATGGAAATACTACTTTTTGTCAAAATCAGAATGTTGTTTTAACTTCCTCAGGAACCTCAGGTAATCTTTGGTCAAATAGTGCTACTTCAACTTCAGTAACAGTAAATACCTCCGGAAATTATTCAGTTACGATTACGGATGCTTTTGGTTGTGTAACAACTTCAAATACAATAAATGTCGTTGTAAATCCACTTCCAGCGGTAGCAGCAGGTGCAGATCAAGCTTTTTGTAGCGGTGAAACAATCACATTGGATGGAAGTGGAGCGCAAAATTACACTTGGAATAACGGTATAATTGATGGTCAAGCATTTACTCCAAATTCCACACTAAATTGCATCGTTACAGGAGTGGATGCAAATGGTTGTTCAAATACTGATACTGTTTTAATTACGGTTAATCAACCAACTTATTTGTCAATCGTTGGTTCTGCTATTAATTCTTTTTCTTTTAATGGACAAACCTATACGCAAACTGGAGTTTATACACAAACAATCCCAAATGTAGCTGGATGTGATTCAATTATCACAATTAATTTAACCATGGATTATTTAGGTTTAACTGAAAATGAACAAGTATCTTTTACAGTTTATCCAAATCCAGCAAGTGATTTGCTTCATATTCAATTTGTAGGAAACTTGACAAGTACATCTTATGAAATCATTGATTTACAAGGTAGGAAAATCAGTGAAGGAGAATTATTAAATCAGATTTCAACCATTGAATTAAATGAAATTCAATCAGGAAATTATTTTCTAAAGCTGGGAATTTCAAATAAAAGACTTCAATTTACCAAATTATAAAGAAACTAATTTAGATACAATACTAAGGACGCCTCATAAAGCGTCCTTTTTTATTTTGGTTAAAATTCAATGATAAAAAATTTATATGCTTTTTTGCCTTAAATTTCTTTTAATTTTGTAATTCAGTATGGAAAAACCAAAGAGAATATTATTTTTAGATTTGATGCGTGTTTTGGCGCTCTTTATGATGATTCAAGGACATACTACGTATGATTTTTTGGACCTGTCAATCAGAGAAGGAGGAAGCGCTGGCATTAAACTTTGGACAAGTTTTAGAGGATATACAGCACCATTTTTCATGTTGGTTTCAGGAGCTGTATTTACCTTTTTGATGCTTTCACAAGAAAAACCTGATGGTTCAAATCCTCGTGTGAAAGCGGGCGCAAAGAGAATTGTAACACTTTTGTTTTGGGGATATTTTCTAAATTTTCCGATTTATGTAATTGGTAAAATCTTCACAAAGGATGGTCTTGATCAGTTTTTAAATGTGGGAATTGCCGAAACATTGACATCAATTTTTTCAGTATCAATAATTCTATTTATTTATAAATCGCTAACTGCTGAAAAGGAAGCAACACGACAAGGTTTATTAAAACGAATTTTTAGAGAAGGTGCTTTGAAACACACTAATTTTAGAGAGGCATTGTTTAATAAAGAATTTTTTCAAGAAGAAGAACGTAAAAAAAGACTTTACTCTTCCTTCTTTTATGGTGTTTTGATTAGTATCCCATTCCTTGTGATTTCGAATTTATTGACCATTGATGAAAAGCAAAGAGCTTTGAGAGTAGATGTGCTGCATATCATTGCCATTGGACTTTTAACTGTCATGTTTGTTTATTTCATTTCAAGACATATCCGTGGAATAATGGCATTTTTGTTTTTTGCTTTGATGATTGTGATCATTACTTCTTATCCAATGCTTCACAATGTCGATTTATCTGAACTACCCATTTTTGTTGCACCATTTTTAAATGATTTTGGCACAAAATCAATGTTTCCATTAACACCTTGGCTTGCATATATTTTTGCCGGTGCCTTGCTTGGGATTTGGCTATCCAGAGAAATTAAAAAAGTAAACTTTGAAACGGCAATTGGTTTTAAACTGGGCGCAATTGGTCTCGGATTTTTATTGCTTTCAAGATTGGGAAATCAATTTGAAATCTATTTATATGGAAGAAGCTATTTTTGGCATGACAGTCCAAATCTAATTTATCACAGAATCGGAGTGGTGCTATGCGTTGGTGCAGTGATGGCATTTCTTAGTTTGGTCGTAAAGGATTTGCCAAAATTCATGAAACAAATGAGCAGAAATACGCTTTGGCTATATGTTGGACATTTGATTGTCATCTACCAAATTGTGAAACCAATCATCGGTTACAACACGCGATTTAGTTTGCCAATTACGATTTTGTGTGTTATCACCATGTTTATTCTAATGTATTTACAAACTAGAATAATTATTTATATTCAAGGAAAAGGTGGATACATTGCATGGGCAAAAACATTATTCAGCAAAAATAAAAATTGATTTTTCAAGAGAATCATTTTTGAAAATTCAATTCAATCATTAAATCTAAATTGTGAAACGAATTTTAATCATTCAGACTGCTTTTTTAGGGGATGTCATTCTGGCAACTCCTGTTATTGCTGAATTGGCTAGAATTTATCCTGACTGTCTGATTGATGTTTTAGTGCGAAAAGGCAATGAAAGTTTGCTTGAAAACAACAAAGCAATTCATCAAATTTTAATCCTAGATAAAAAAGCACCAAAGTTTAAGTCCCTAAATAATTTGCTAAAGTTAATCCGTTCAAATCGATATGATGAAGTGATTAATTTACATCGTTTTGCCAGCACAGGTTTACTAACTATATTTTCTGGAGCAAAATCAAAAGTCGGATTTGATAAAAATCCTTTGTCTTTCGGCTTTACGATCAAAATCAAACACAAACTAGATGGTCAACATGAAGTAGAACGAAATTTGTCTTGTATTTCGCATCATGGAGCATTACCTTTTGTAAAACCTCAATTATTCCCAAGTGATGCCGATTTTGAAAAAGTAGTACCTTATAGTAAAGGAAATTATTATTGCTTGGCCCCCGCGTCTGTTTGGTTTACAAAGCAATTACCTATTCCAAAATGGATTGAATTGGCCACAAAACTAGCTGAATTAGGAGAAGTGTATTTAATAGGTGGTCCCGCTGATAAGGAATTGTGTGACAAAATAGTTTTTGAAGTGAATAAATCAAACTGTCAAAATATTGCGGGAAATTTTACTTTCCTTCAATCAGCTGCTTTGATGCAAAATGCCAAAAGAAACTATGTAAATGATTCTGGACCGATGCATATTTGTTCTGCAATGAATGCTCCTACTACTGTTTTTTACTGCTCAACCTTACCTTCTTTTGGATTCGGTCCCTTGGCAGATGATTCTGAAATAAAAGAAACTGACCTTGACTTAACTTGCAGACCTTGTGGACTGCACGGTTTTAAAAGTTGCCCAAAAAATCATTTTGATTGCGGGAATTCCGTTAAATTGAATGTTAAAAATTAGTTTATTAACATTTTTATTGACAAATAAAAAATTTAAACACTTGTTTTTTAGCGATTTATGATTTACGTCTAGTCATTGTCCTGAAAAAATGAAACCTTAGATGACTTAATTCCGTAAATTCGCAGACATTTAAAATACCGCGCTATCAAAAATTTTAAAATTTACTTGTTACTGATGATGTTTTCGCAATCAAACCAATTGTTTGCGCAACCTCAGAATGAGCAGAAAGTAGCTGCTACAATCAAAACACTTCAAAAGGTTTTTGAAAATGAAGAATCAAGGTTAAGTCAAGAAAAACCAATTTCTCGAGATTCATCTGTGATTACCTTTTTAAGTAAGTTGTCGATTCAACAAAAAGACTCCTCTTATAGTTATGACAACTATTATGAGGCTTATGAAAAATTGTTGAGAAAGCAAACAGGTCTTTCTGTCAGTTTAGATGCACTTCAAAATTTCAATCAATCCCAAACTGATTTAGAGGAGGGCATTTTATATGAGCGCCGCGCTCTTGCTGGACTTGAATGGAACATCTTAAAAGATGGTTATTTTGATTCACGTGCTCAGTTAAAAACCATTCCAGCTGAAAAAAATTATTTCAATCATTTGGCAAGCAATGAATCGAAAGATGACTTTGGAATCAAAATGAATGAATGCATTTATTGGTTCAATGAGCATAAAAAAGGTTTGTTGGTTGAAAGAGAAAGGATTTTAAATCGACAAATCAAATTGTTGGAAGATCTTTATTTCGCCAAAAAAATTGACAAAGAGCAATTATTGCGTTCTCAAACCCGAATTGCTGAAATTAATGGAATGAAAGGAATTTTTAATTCCTACAATCAACACATTGATTCTAAATTTGATAGTACACTTTTAGCTGCTGAAGTTCCACTTTTCGATTTAAATTATGATTATTTTTTCGGAATGTTAAATACACAAGAGTTGGCTGATTCTATGCGTTTGTTTTTAGAAGAGAATTTAACACGTCAAAATTCTTGGTACAATGAAATTAAATTGAAAACCTACGCAAGATATAATTTTTATGATTTATTGACCACTGACCCTTCATACAGAAGATTCTTCAGTGTTGGTTTGTCTGTTGGAATTCCAATTCCATTTGCCAATAAAGAACAAGCCGCAGTAAATAAATACAAAACACAAAAGCAACTTTATACTTTAGACTCAGATTTAAAAAATCAACGCATCGAATTATTGAATTTGGCCTATGAGTTTAGATACCAATTAAAACAATACATCATTTTCCACCAAAAGAGAATTTTGGCAAATGAAGCAATTCGAAGAGAACGCGTTAAAGCAAAAATGCTTGATGCCGATTTCAATCCTGTTCATGGTTTAGAATTAATTGATAATTTATTGCAAATTGATATTGAGTTGTTGGATTTAAAGCAAAATTTATATATCAAATTGTTAAGAATTCATTCTAAACAAAATAGTGTACCACTTGATTCTATGATTGTACAATTAGACCTTCCAAATTATTTTGATTTTGAAGACGAAACACAAAGAGGCGTTTATGTATGGAGTAAAGTTTTTGAAACTCAAGATCCATCATTCATCCAAGAGTACATTGTTTACAATCAGTTTGACGAAGCATATATCGCAGTTGCTGAAAATGACAAATACATGTCTTCAAAAACTACCTTGGTAAAATCATTGAATAAAGTCGATGTTGATGTTTATCCTATGATAGGACAAAACAAGCTGCTTGATTCAGATGATTTTAAAGGTGATTTGGAAGCTTTATTAAAACCAATCAGTGGTTGGAAAATTACAGGAATTCATTTGGATATCGAACCACATGTAAGAGCTGATTGGAAAACCAACAAAGCTGAATTGATGACAAGATATTCTGAAATCATTGATCAAGCGAAAATTATCTGTGATGCAAAAGGCTGGAAATTGTCGATTGATATACCGATAAATATGGATACTGCACATGTAAATACCATGTTCCCGAAAGTGGATATGATCAGATTTATGTGCTATGAAAATGTAAAACAAGATTATTTGGTCAGAAAATTAAGTGCATTTAGTAAAAACAACAACAAAGCAATGATTGATTTGAGAACAGAAGATTTCAAGTCAAGAGATGAAATGGAACTTTTTGCTAAAGCTTTATACAAGGAAACTGGAATCAAATCTTTTGGTTTTCATGATTTGTATAGATTGATTGAGATGGACAAAAAAACAATGATGGAAGATGAAAAACGTTAACTTCAAAAGAAACGAATCAGTCTTAAAAGGTCTTGAAATACAGACCAAAGGAAAGACAAAAGGAAAAATAAACTGGGATAGAATTATTTATTTCGTTTTATTGGCGATTGTTCTAATTTTCTTTTTCAGATATTTAATCAATGAAATGTTTTTCATCGAAGGAAATGGGCAGGTTCGATTTGAAAATATTTCAATTAGAAATACAGATGATTGTAGAGTAATCGACATCTTGGTTGAAGAAGGTGATGAAGTGAAAATTGGAGATTCTTTGTTCAGCTATATGGCTGATGACGATGATGCGAACAATGGCAACGGAAACGGTTATGGTTCTGCTGGATTTGCATTAAATTCTAAAAAGCAAGGTGACGTTTCTTGGTCTGAAAAAGAACTATTTAAAGTGAAGGAGGAAATTAAAATCAATAATTTCTTGATTGCTGAAAAAGTAAAACTTAAAAATTTGTATTCAGCAGAATTGCAAAGAATCAGAAATGAAGTTATGCTAGATGTTTTGCCTAGAAATAAATTAGATGATCAATTGGCTAAAATCAATCAATTGAATTTCGATATTCAATCATTGAGAGGTAAAACCGCCATGTTGTCTGCAAGTTTAAATCAATTGGAAGGAATGAAAAGAGATTTAAGTGCAACAACTACCTATGCTGGACAAGGCGGCGGAGGCGGAAATGGCGGTGACGATTCAGGACAAAAGATCTTTTATTCACCTTTGACTGGTACTGTCACAACAATCATGAAAAATGAATTTGAGGTAGCATTGAAAAGTGAAGAGATTATGTCTGTTCACAGACCTGAAAACATTTCTATACGTGGATTTTTTGACCAACAAGATTTAGCGTCTTTAAAGATTGGTGACCGCGTCGATTTACATTTTCCTGACGGTTCGGAGGGAAGAGGAATTATCAAAAGATTTTATTTTGCAACTTATAGATTGCCAGAAGAATTTCAAAAGAAATATGAACCAACTACAAGGTCATTGACAGTGGATATTTATCCCGAGACTAAAAATGATCTTAAACATTGGAAAACATATTGGAAAATGGCAGTTAAAATCACTAAAACTAAATATTAATGGCCTTAGAAAACGTAAAAATAAACGCACTCAAAGGTACGATTAAGTACTCGAGCAGAACTTATGTTTATATTTCGGCAAGTCGAAAAATTAAATTAGAAAGTTCATCAACTTACGCCGGTATTATTATAGAAGGAAGAAATGTTGAGTTTGTGAGAATGGTTTTAAGAAGAATTCGTGGAAGTCATAATCCAGACGTTTATCTTAAGCCCGTTTTTTTAATGAATGGAAATGCACACAAAGATCCTTTGGTTGCTAAATTAATTGATGGCATTTTAAATTCCTTCGATCAAATTCCTTTGATTCATGAAATTACGGAATCTATTAATCAACGTAAATCGGAATTGTCATTCATTAATTCTATTTCATTTGAAGCACAAGTAATTTCAAAATTGATGTGTTACATGTACACACGTGATGAAAAAGAATTTGAACCAGTACCATATGCATTATCAAGTACCAACTATTCATTTCCTTTTCTAGCATGTAATTACGAACCAAGCGATGAGTATCAAATTTTTGATTTATTAAATACAGCCGTAAATGAAGGTTTATTTGCAGCTGAATATTTGGATCGCGTCTATTTGTGTGCCAATTGTAAATCATCACATTTAAGCTATAGAGAAACTTGTACGAAATGTAATTCTACGAATACAGATTCATTTGACATTGTGCACCATTTCCCTTGTGCTTATGTTGGTCCAATTACAGATTTTACAAATGATTTAGATGATAAATTAAATTGCCCAAAATGTTCTAAAACACTAAAACATATTGGAATTGATTACGATAAACCATCTGTTTTACACGTTTGTAAGAATTGTAATCACCGATTCCAAGATTTCAACGTGTTGGCTAAATGTATGAGTTGTACACATGATAATCCTGTTGAACAATTGGTTTCAAAAGAGATTTATACTTATACAATGAGCAAAAAAGGAGAAGATGTTGCCTTAAGAGGTTATTCTTCTACTCCAAAAGACATTGAGGAAATTATTGGTACGGTTAAATTTGACACTTTTAAAACAGTTGTAAAATACGAAGTTGAACGTATTCGCCAAACTGAAGGAAGTTCAAATATCGTTGCAGTGAACATTGTAAACGCTGGTCAGTTCTATGCCAAAGTAGGAAGCAATGGACAACAGGCTTTTTTAAGAGATATCGTTGCTGAAATTCGCTCTTCTATCAGGTCTTCTGACATGATTACTTTTTATTCTTCCGAAATCATTTTGATTACGATGAATGATATTCCAAGTAAAATTGTAAACAGAATTGTAAGTGATATTTTAGATCTATTGAGAAAATTAATTGAAAATAATTTCAAAGATTTAGCTTTAGATATCAATGGAAAAGCACTGCAATTGAATTTAGAAACGACTTCTGAACTTCAAATTAATGAACTGATTAATAGTTTGTAATGAGTATAAATGAGTTCTTTGAATACCTGTTTTCCATGGGCTTTAGCCGATTCGCTAGGGTTTTCTGGTTTTTCGTGTTCTTTGAGCTCCTTAGATACGTTGTTGTAGATTTTGTTTCTTTGAATTCGGCGTTCATGAAAAAACGCTTCACAAAGAATTTGAGAGAAGAAGCAACTTACAGATTTAAGTTAGAGCAACCATTAGTTTCTGTGATTATTCCTGGGAAAAACGAGGGAAAACACATTTATAAGTTGGTAAAATCTCTTCGTGAACAGACCTATAAGAATATTGAAATTATCGTTGTTGATGACGGTTCCGATGATGATACACCTCTGATCGGGAAAGACATGGAGAAAAACGGATTCATTGATAAATTTATTAGAAATGAATTTCGTGGAGGAAAAGCATCTGCAGCTAATTTAGCGTTGAGATTTTCATCTGGTAAGTTTGTAGTCCACATGGATGCGGATTGTAGCTATAACCGGGATGCGATTTTTGAAATCATCGTTCCTTTTTATGAGGATGATCGCATTGGCGCAATCGGAGGAAACGTGATGGTTAAGAATTACAAAGATTCTCTTGTAACGACTTTGCAAGCTATTGAGTATTATGATACCATTTCTATTGGTAGAATTGTAACAAGTCACTTGGGGATTTATCGCGTAATTTCTGGAGCTTTTGGTGCTTTCAAAATGGATGCAATGAAACAAATTCAAGGTTGGGATATTGGTCCTGGTTTAGATGGAGATATTACCGTAAAAATTCGAAAAGTAGGCTACAGAATTAAATTCGCACCTGATGCTGTTTGTCTGACCAATGCGCCCAATACATTCCAGAAATTAGCAAAGCAACGTTTGCGTTGGGATAAAAGTTTGATTCGATTCAGACTTAGAAAACACAAAGACGTATTTTTCCCAAATCAACATTTTAGTTTTTCGAGTTTTATTTCATTTTTGGAAAACATTACGTACAACTTGATTTTGAATATTAAATGGTATGTTTATGTGATTGATATGTTGGTGAATTTCCCAACCGAGCTAAAATTTGTAATTTATACGAATATTTTGCTCTATACCACAGTGAATTATTTCAAGTTTCTTTTATTCTCATTATTTAGAAGATATAAAAATGCTCCGGTAAGTTATTTCTTGATATATATTCCTTTGATGGTTGTTTACTTTGGTTATTTCCTAAGATTCGTGAGATCCATTGCATATATCCAAGAGTTTTTCTTTAAAAAGTCCTACGATGATCCTTGGAACCCACCAAAATCTTCTTCGCAAGCAAAAAAATTGGGTATTTAATTTTGACTTAACTTAAAATGAACTATTTTTGTTTTTTTCAAATTGGAAGAGTAATTAGCAAATATGAAAGAATTTTGTAAATTACATTTCAAGTGCAATAAACAAAGCACTTACAAACTTCTAATTATTTCAATATTAGAAGATTTAAAAGATTCAATGCCTATGAAAACAATCATTAGCCTTTTTTTAGCCGTTTTTTGTTCAGGACTTACCTTTTCTCAATTAAAAATTAATGAAGTTTTGTTTAAACAAAATGGTCTTTATTATGATTTTGAGTCCGATTGTTCTCCAATGGTTGAATTAATTAATACCTCCACTATAACGATCAATGCATCTGATTATTTTCTTTCTGATAATGATAACGAATTAACTAAGTGGCAATTACCAAGCATCAATATTGTTGCAGATGGGAAAATTGTTATCTATTTAAGTGGGAAAGGGCTTTACATTCCTGAGAATCATACTAGTTTTAAGGTTG
This sequence comes from Crocinitomicaceae bacterium, assembly GCA_041303135.1. Taxonomy (GTDB): domain Bacteria; phylum Bacteroidota; class Bacteroidia; order Flavobacteriales_D; family Crocinitomicaceae; genus JAQVCM01. The sequence continues at coordinate 20,583 of JBFYPS010000354.1, forward strand.
GGCATGAAGAATCTTTGATTTTATCTAATGCTGGCGGAATTGTTAGTCAAGTTTCCTCTGAGGATCAGCATTTAAATTTCAGTTATTCGAGATTTCCAGATGCAACAGGTAACTTTGTATATGCAGTACCTTCAATGAATGCAAACAATAATAATGGACTTTCAACTTTTCCAACCACACCAACTGTTAATCTAGTTTCTGGTGTTTATCCACTCAATACAACGATAACTTTTGGATCAAATCCATTGCCAATTAAATATACATTGAATGGGAAAGAAGTTGAGAATAATTCTACAACTGCTCCTGCTTCTATTACTTTGACAAATCCCAATCTGAGGCCCAATAAGTTTTCAGAGATTCCAACCAATCCAGGTATGAATTATCCAATTGGGGATTATACTCAATCACGAGCAGACAACAGAGGTTGGGTTGAACCATATGGAAATGTTCCTAAGGCTTTTATTTTAAGAATGAAAACTTTTTCTGCAAATGGAATTGAGTCAGAAGAGAAAGCTTACACTTATTTTACATCATTGCCTGCTTATAACCTTCCAATAATTTCCATAATAACTGATAGCATTGGTTATTTTGACGATGAAACAGGAATTTATGTTTTTGGCGATTCTCCTCTTGGAAATTATGAATTTATTGGTAGAAGATATGAACGACCAGCGATAGTTCAGTTTTTTGACTCTGCAGGCGTTTTTGAAAGGGAAATAGTTCTAGGCACAAGAATCCATGGAAATGGGTCAAGACACGCGGCGCAAAAAGCGTTAAGACTATACAATCGTTTTGATTACGATGAAACTGAATTTGAATTACCTAATGGTGATAAAACGGAGGTTGCTATTTTGCGTGGTGGAGGTCATCGACCAGATTGTATAGGAAGAGATTACCTTTCAAACAAATTTGTAGGTGATATGAAAATGGATCATGTAAAACCTTATTTACATGCGGTTTATTTGAATGGAGAATTTTGGGGTATTCATGATTTAAGAGAAAGATTAGAAGCTGATGCTTTTGCTGATAGATATGGCTTAGACAATGACCATGTTGGTGTTGTGGATCATACCTATTTGTTGACAGATGGATTCATTCCAGTTGCCGATGAATTTGAACAAATTACCTTGTTTGCCGAAAATAATGACCTATCTGTCCCACAAAATTATGAATACATTGCTAGCAAAGTAGATATAGGGTTGTTAATGGATCTATTCTGTTCTGAAATCTTTTTAGGAAATGCGGATTTCCCGAAAACGAATATTTGTTTCTGGAAATACCAAGATGATAAAATTGATACCAAATGGAGACATTTTATTTTTGATCTTGACGCAGCTTTTGGTGGTTCTTGTGATACAGTTTACAAATCATTCAATGCATTAGATTATTTTTTACAAGAAACGGACAATAGTTGGTTAAAGGCAAATAGATTGTTGAGAAATTTATTGGAAAACAATGAATTTAAAGTGATGTTTATCAATAGAATGGCTGATTTATTAAATACTGAGTTCAAAGCAGAAGTTTTGATGCCGATTTTTGATGAATATAAAGCGGATATTTTGAATAGTAGAACAGATCATGTAAACCGTTGGAGATATCCTTCTATGAGTTCAACACTTGCAAATAGAATGTTAGAAACACCATCCTTGACAAAATGGAATAATTTAAATACAGGTTTTGCAAATTATTTTATTGACAGACAGAGAAGTGTTAGAAATCATTTCAATACTAAATTTAGTATTGCAGACAGTGTGAGGATAACTTTGAATGTGAATAATATTAATCGTGGTTTAATAAAAATCAATGATTTATACATTTCTAAAGCAGTTTCTGGAGTTAATGATTTAGTGCCATTTCCTTGGACAGGTCAATATTTTGCTAATATTCCTTTTCCTGTAACTGCCATTTCTAAAAGAGGTTTTAAATTTGGAAGTTGGTCAAATGTTCCCTCAAGTACCTATAGTGGAACAGTTTCTGCAAACAATGATTTAGTTATTTCTGCCAATTTTGTGGCAGACCCAAACTTCATTGAACCAATGATCAATGAAGTATTAATCAAAAATGAATACAATTGGGCTGATGAATTCGGGCAATTTGAAGATTGGATTGAAATTTACAATAAAAATAATTACCCAATTACTTTAGAAGAATACTTCTTGACAGATGATATTACAAATCCAACGAAGTATCGTTTGAAACCAAAAAATGAAAGCGTAATTCCTGCAAATGGTTACCAATTGTTTTTTGCTTCTGAAGAAAGAAATCGTGGAGCAAATCACACCAATTTCAAGTTGAGTGCTGGCGAGACTTTGTATTTATATGCACCAGATAGTACAACTATCATTGATGAAATTGATTTACCAGATTTAGATGTTGATTTTTCTTACGGTAGTTCTCCAAATGGAAGCACAAATCGCGTAGTTTTTGATAGCCCAACGCCTTTAAACAACAATGATTTATCAGAAGTTTTAGAGTTGGAAAAAATCAAGAAAACTTTTACTGTTTATCCAAACCCTAATGATGGGACAATGATTTATACATCTATTTCAAATGATTATAGTGTTTATAACATGCAAGGTGCTTTGATTTTGAAAGTTACAAATACCAATCAATTGTCATTGGTAGGTTTACAAAGTGGAACCTATTTAGTGGTTAACAAAGAAGGTTCAACTCAATTGATGGTTGTAAGTAAATAGATTTAAAATATTAATTAGAAAATCCGGCTTTTTCAGGTCGGATTTTTTGTTTTAAAGTTGTTGCAAAATCGCTATCTTTGCACAAAATTTCTAAGAAATATGATTTCAGTAAACAATCTTTCGCTTCAATTTGGTAAGCGTACACTTTTTGACGATGTGAATTTGAAATTCGTCAATGGAAACTGTTATGGTGTCATTGGCGCGAATGGTGCTGGTAAATCTACTTTTTTGAAAATTTTAACTGGTGATCAAGATCCTACACGTGGAAGAGTAGAGTTGGAACCAGGAAAACGAATGGCGGTATTGAGTCAAAATCACTTTGAATTTGATGAATATCCCGTTTTGCAAACAGTCATCATGGGACACAAACGATTGTTTGAAATCATGAATGAAAAAGATGCCTTGTATGCAAAACCTGATTTTTCTGACGAAGATGGCATGAGAGCTTCTGAATTAGAAGGAGAATTTGCAGATTTAGAAGGTTGGAATGCTGAAACAGATGCCGCAAGTTTGTTGAGTAACTTGGGTATTGAAGAAGCGAAGCATTACATGTTAATGAAAGATTTAGCAAGTGATGTAAAAGTTCGTGTCTTACTTGCACAAGCACTTTTTGGAAATCCAGATGTGTTGATTCTCGATGAGCCAACGAATGACCTTGATCTTAAAACCATTTCTTGGTTAGAAGATTTCTTGTTAGATTTTAAAAACACAGTGATTGTTGTGTCTCACGACCGTCACTTTTTAGATACTGTTTGTACACATGTTTGCGATATTGATTTCAGTAAAATCAATTTGTTTACTGGAAATTATACTTTTTGGTATCAATCATCTCAATTGGCAACACGTCAACGTTCTGATAAAAACAAAAAAGCGGAAGAAAAGAAAAAAGAATTACAAGATTTTATCGCTCGTTTCTCTGCCAATGCTTCTAAATCTAAACAAGCTACTTCACGTAGAAAAATGTTAGATAAATTGGATTTAGATGAAATACAACCGTCATCAAGAAGATATCCCGGAATCAATTTCCATTCTGAAAGAGATGCAGGAAATCAAATTTTGACAGTAACAAACTTGTCTAAAACAGTGGATGGAGAAGTTTTATTCAAAGACTTGAATTTCACTTTAAACAAAGGTGATAAAGTGGCGATTGTTTCAAAAAACTCAGTAGCGATTACAGCCTTTTTTGAAATCTTAAATAAAAATACCAATCCTGATACAGGAGAGTTTATTTATGGAACAACAATTACGACTGCTTATTTGCCGAATGACAATACTTCATTCTTCGTTGATGATCTTTCATTGATGGATTGGTTGCGTCAATATGCGCAGACTGACGAAGAAAAAGAAGAGGTAAATATCCGCGGTTTCTTAGGAAGAATGTTGTTTTCTGGAGAAGAAGCCTTCAAAAGTGCTAAAGTGCTTTCAGGAGGAGAAAAAGTGCGTTGTATGTTGTCTAAAATGATGTTTGCAAAAGCAAATTTATTGATGATGGACGAACCAACGAATCACTTGGATTTGGAATCGATTACTGCATTGAATAATGGAATGAATGATTTCAATGGAACCATCATTTTTACTTCACATGACCACGAGTTGGTTCAAACAGTTGCCAATCGAATAATCGAAATCACACCAACTGGTTTTATTGATAAAATGATGCCGTATGACGAGTATTTGAAAGATGATAAAATCGCTCAATTGCAAGTCGAATTATACGCATAAATTCTCTAAATAGTTGTTGATGAAAGGATTTGAATTATTTTTAAAACCAACAGCTTTTTTAGATTATAACCATCCTGTTTTTGATCATTTTTTTGATTCAATTCCAAGTGATTTTTCTTCCAAGGAAATTGCCGTTTGGCTCTACAATCAAATACGCGATGGATTTTTGTATGATCCCTATCATTTGAATTTACAGTCAGATGCTTTACAAGCAAGTTCTATTTTTTCAAAAAAAAGGGCTTGGTGCGTAGAAAAATCAATTGTTTTGGCTGCATTGGCCAGAAAAATGAATATTCCATCCAAATTAGGCTTTGCAATCGTTACGAATCACATTGGAGTTGAAAGGTTAACCGAATATTTGAAAAGACCCGAAATCGTTTTTCATGGGTATGTTTCTTTGTTTTTGGATGGGAAATGGGTCAAATGTACTCCAGCTTTTGACAAAAGAATCTGTCGAATTTCAGAAGTCGAACCATTGGAATTTGATGCAGAGAATGATTCATTATTTCAATCGTTTGTGAAGGACAAACAATTCATGGAATACAATCATTTTTATGGTGAATTCGATGACTTACCGATTCAATTAATGCACCAAGAAATGCATAGTTATTATCCACATTTATTTGATAATGAATTCAATTCGAAAGCATTCTCATTTAAATTTGATCCTCAATTTTTGAAATGATAAATCTGATTAAGCTTGCTCGTTTTCAAAGAAAAATAGGATTCCAAATTTATGTTCAGAGAGCAATTCTGCCCAACATGAATGCATTGTTTCTATTCCCATTTCATTTGACATTCGAGGCAACATATCAATTTGACTTAAGAATTTGTCCCAATTTTCAGTTGCCAAAAGTTCATTTTTAAGTCTTTCTGAAATTAAAATGGTTGGATTTGAAATAGATGTTTCGATTTCACTTAAAAAGGACATCTTATTTGAATTCTGAATTAATAATCCATTTTTACCATCAATTAAGATTTCATTGTCTGTGATAGAAATAAAAACGAAACCTAAGTTTGATTGATCAATTAAGGTTTGATTTTGAATTATTTCGGTGATTTTGCCCTCATTGGTTTCATCACCAATCGATTCGATAAAATGATTTTTTAAAATATAATTTTCAAGTTCTGACAAAGGTGTTTCCCAAAAAAGCAAGTTTCCATTTTTAAGTTTCAAAGATTGAAAGTGACCAATGGAGGTGAAATGTTGTTTTTCAATAACAAAAGTTTGCGCATGAATATTTGCTTTTTCTTTTTCCAAAATAAAGTTTTCCAAGGTTTGCCACTGTTCATTTTTGGTTTTTAATTTAGAAATTGTTTCTTCAAACTCTTTTTCTGAAACTATTTTAGCGTTTTGTTTATTTTTTCTGGAAGTTTGTAGAAAATAAAAAACAATCATTAAGGCAACAATAATCGTAAAAGTGATAACAATTATTCTTCCTCTGTCTTGTTCTAAAAGGACCTTGTTCTGAATTTTATCTTCCCTTTTTTTCTGATTCAAAATTTCCTCTTCTCTTTCAATCTCATAAGCAGTTCGCTGCAGGTCAATTTCGTTTCCTTGATTTCTCTTGTAATTATCGGCTTCAATTTCTTGGTATTTTCGGGAATATTCTAATGCTTTTTTGAAATCACCTTTTCCTTCGTAGCACATGGAAATTTTATCCAAAGCATCCGCAACTTCTCTATTCAGATTATTCTTTTTGGCAACTTCAAAAGCCGTTTGATAATATTTGATAGCTTCATCATAATATTCTTGATAAAAATTCCAATCGCCCAAGTTATAGTAACTTTCAGAAATTTCCTTTGGTGAATTTAATTTGATTCTAAGGTCAAGGGCCTTTTTAAAATAGTCTAACGATAAATCTAATTTTCCTGTTTCAAAGTGTGCAATGGCGATGTTATTGTAGGAGGAAGCTCTACCGATGATGGCATCGCTTTTCATGGCAAGTTTTAATGCTTTTTCATAGTAATAAATGGCTAAATCCATGTTGTTTCTTTCGATATAGATTTTGGCAAGAAAATCATATCCTTTTTTTAAACCATTGTTGGATCCTAATTTTTTACATTTTTCTATAAATTCCAAGACTTCATTTTCCGCTAAATCAAGTTTTTCTTCGCGGATGTAAACTTCACTTAAATTTAATTGCGCAATGAAAGATTCATTATTCTCACCAAGTTTTTCTGCATTTTTTATTGATTTAACAAATGCATTTGCAGCCTTATTATATTCTCCATTATAGATATGGGCAATTCCAAGCAGATTTTGTGCATCAGCCAATCTTTCTAAATCACCTTTTTTTTGGTAGTATCCTATGCATTCATTCAAATAGCGAACACTTATTTCAGTTTTTCCATGTTGATTGTAATAGCTCGACAAAATAATTTTGGCATACATCATCGTAGGAGCGTTGTCCTCACTAATTCCTTGTTGAAGTAAATAAGTTCCTAAAGTGAATAAAGAATCCGTTGAAAAGTCCGAATAATGTTCTCTGAGAACAACTGCATTTTGCATTCTCGTTTTTGGATTTTCTTTAAGCTCTTTTTTAATATTTTCAATGTTTTGAGCAAAAGAAAATTGGAAAGAAATGGTAATGATTAGTAAGAGTATAAATCGTTGCACGTTAAAAGTTTTTGTCAAAATAGCAATGTTATTTGAATTATGCAAATTTACGATTTAAAATACAGTTCTCTAGCACAATAGAT
>JBFYPS010000355.1:0-9079 GCA_041303135.1 Crocinitomicaceae bacterium
TACCATGGCTGAAATCAAGTTTTCTTGAACGCCATCAACGATTAACAAATATTCCATATTCGCCGTTGGCGCTGGAGAAAAAGTAAAAGTCCAAGTTCCGTTTCCATTGTCAACTGCAACAGGTCCCGCAGTAGGATCCCAATTCCAGAAAGGTCCAGTTAATCTTACTGCACTTGCCGAGTTACAAACTGTTGTTGTGATTACTAAATCTGTTGAAACTGGAGCTGTATACATTTCCATGTCATCAAAATAGTAAGTTTTTTCACCAGCTGTTGCGCCGTTGACTCCATAATTGAAGAAGATTGAAGCCTTGTCATAGGAGTTTGCTAAATTTAATGCAGCAGTTCCTGCACCTTCATTTGAAAAGTCGAAAACCAAAGTTTCCCAGCCATTTGCGACAGTTGTTGTTGCGTCTGTTTCAACTGAAATAGTTGGTGTCAAATGACTCTCAACTTTCAATCTTACAATAATTCCAGCGTCTGGAGACCAAACACGCACAGACATTTTTGTTTGTGTAGCTGAAAATGGAATTGCTGTTGCAAAACCCAATTCCGCTGGAGCTGTAACTGTTGTTCCTGCCCAAGGTTGTGCTGTGTTCGCTTTGATAACTTTCACAACTGTGTTTGTAGCGTCTGTTGGATCAACTTCAATCGTTGATGCCTCTGCGCCCTCAAAACCAATTACACCGTATTCAAAGGTCGAACCTTCAAAATTTACAGGTAAATCCATTTGGACTTGTGCCTGTAAACAGAACATTCCAAACAACAGAAACAAAAGCGTTACTGATGTTTGAAGATTAAGTAATTTTTTTGTCTTCATAAGTTTTAGTTTTTTGTACAATAACAAAATATTTTATGCTAAAGTAATAAAATTATTGTATAAATTACAATAACTAAAAAAATATGATGACTTACATCTTAAATTGGTAGCTTTCTGTGGATGTTAATTTTTCGTAAGACTCTGAATTAAAAGAAAATAACTTAGCAGGTCGATGCTTAACGTTTATTTGCTTTTCATCATGGGAAATCAAAGGAATTGGCTTAATTTTCTTTCTAAAGTTGGCTTTATCCATTTCCACACCAAATGCATATTCATACAATTGTTGCATTTCATTCAGTGTAAATCTCTTGGGTAAAAGATCGAAACAAATAGGCTCGTAAGTCAGTTTTTTCTTTAAAAGTTCAAATGTTGAATTTAAAATCAAGTTGTGATCAAATGCCAATTCAGGAATTTCGTGAAAAGGAACCCATTTCACTTCTTCAGCCCACGAAGATGCTTCCACATGAAATTCTTCAATGCGAACCAAAGCAAAATAAGCGCTCGTAATTACACGCCCTTGCGGATGCCTTTTTGGATGACCAAAAGTTTGCGCTTGGTGCAATTCAACATTGTTCAATTTAGTCAATTCAAAAAGAATTCGTTCCGCAGCAATGGATAGATCTTCATCAGGATAAACCAAGTCACCTGGAATTGCCCACATATTTTTAAAAGGTTCTAACGCTCTTTTTATTAAAAGCACATTTATTTCACCATTTCTGAATCCAAAAATTACACTATCTAAAGAAAAAGAATAGGTAAAGAAATCGTTAAATGCTATTTTATACATTAAGAATACTGTTTTTATTTTAGTTCAAACCTTGAATTTAACTGGTTTATTTTCAATTCGAAAAAACCTTTTTCTGAAATCCATTCACCTTTATTGTTCACAAATTTAAGTGCTTCATTTGACAAAACGAAATCAATTTTTTTTGTTTCAAATGGTTTTAACTGAATTTTCTCAAATCCGACTAATTTTTTTCCTGCAGGAACAACACTTGCAACCAAATCAGATAAATACAATTGAACAACTTCTTTTCCTTCAATTGCTGAATTATTGGTCACTTCAATACTCACAATAATCGAATCATTTTCTGAATTCATTATCGATTTACTCAAAGTCAAATTCTTGTAAATAAAATCACTGTAACTCATTCCAAATCCAAATTCCCACTCAGGATCAAAAGCATCAAATTGATTGGTTTTGCCAGATCTATCTACACTTTTTGGATGGTCATAAAATTCAATGATTCCATCGTATTTTGGATAAGTGTAAGGCAATTTTCCGCTTGGATTAACAGTTCCAAACAAAATATCAACCAAAGCTTTGGCGCCATAATCTCCTGACAAATAAGTTTGCACAATCGCTTCAGCCTCATCCACAATTCCATGAATGATTCTTGGTCGGGCTTCAATCAATACTAAAATCACTGGTTTTTTGGTTTCATAAGCCAATTTTGCCAATTCCATTTGTGCAGGCAATAAATTCAAAGATCGAATATCGCCAGGTTTTTCAGTAGATGGAAGTTCTCCCAAACATAAAACAATGACATCACTCTGTGCTGCTTTTGCAATAAAATCAGCTGTATTTACCAATTCAGAATTTTCCCAACCATCTTTCAAAAATAAATTTGCGCCTTGTGAAAAAAGTGTGTTTTCTTTCCCAATTTTGGATTCCACTGCTTGAAGCACAGTTTGACAATTTTTGGTGTTGAAACTGCTGTCAACTCCTTGCCAAGTATGTGTCCAAGCACCGTTTAAATAAGTCAAATTATTTGCTGTTGGACCTGCAACGAGTACTTTCGATTTGGCAGAAAGTGGTAAAAATTTGTCTTTGTTTTTTAACAAAGTAATTGATTCCGCTGCACTTTGATAAGCCAATGCTTTAGAATCTATTGATGCAAATTGATTGTATTCTTTGTTTTGATTAAAATTCTTCTCAAACAATCCAACGGCGATTTTAACTCTCAAAATTCTTCGCACCGCATCATCTAATCTTTCTTGCGAAATTTTTCCCTCTTTCACTGATTTTACCATCAAATCGCAATAAGTTTTATATTGCGGATTGTTAGGAACCATGCTCATATCAACACCTGCATTGAATGCTGTTACAAATGCATCTTGTAAATCAGTTGAAATATTGTGAACTGTTTGCAACATGATAAAATCTTCCCAATCAGAGACTGTGAAACCTTTAAATCCCCAACGATCTTTAAGTACCTCTGTTAGAAGATGATAATTGCCGTGTCCCGGAATTCCATTAACATCGCCGCTATTGATCATCAATGTCATTGCACCTGCGTCAATACCTGCTTTGAACGGCGGTAAAAATAATTCTTCCATTTGCTTCGTTGGAATTAAAGCGGGTGTTCTATCACGTCCGGACGTTGGCATGCTGTAACCTACAAAATGTTTCAAGCAAGCAGCTCCATGAAAAGCATCAACTTTGTCTTCACCTTGGTAACCAACGATGATGTTTTTGCCTAATTGAGAAACCAAAAACGGATCTTCTCCCAATGTTTCAAAAAATCTAGACCACAAAGGCTGACGCGCCAAATCCAGTACTGGCGAGAAATTCCAATGAATGCCGCTGGCACGCATTTCATAAGCCGTAACTTTCCCAAAATCTTTGGCCAATTGAGGATTCCAAGTAGCAGCCAATCCAATTTCTTGAGGAAACAATGTTCCGCCAACCGTATAATTCATCCCATGAATGGCATCAATTCCATACAATATTGGGAGATTTGATTTTTTAGCTAAAAATGGCAGATTTACTTTTTCCAAGGTTTGTTTCCATTCGGCCAACGTTAAAGTATGAGAACTTACATTGAGCACCGAACCAACTTTATAGTTGATAATTGCTTCGTTTAATTTGATAGGATCAACAACGATTGGCTCAATTGTTTTTCCAGCATCATCCGTCATTAAAATGGCATCTAAAGTAATTTGGCAGGTTTGACCCACTTTTTCTTCTAATGACATTTTTTCCATGAGCACGCTGATTTTTTGCTCAACGACAGGGTCTAATTTTTGATTGAAATTTTGAGCCAAAGCAGGCACTCCATTTATGCAAAAAGCAAAAACAATCAATTGTCCAACAAATAAATAGAGATTTTTTTTCATCACAAATCTACTTTAATTATCTGGAAAGGTAATAAATATTGTTATTTATACAATAACTAATTTTGAAAATTAGTTTAAACTCAATTTTCTGACTAGAATCAAAACCACTAAAAAAACGTTGTATGCAATAAAAAATGGGATAATAAACTGAATGAATGACAAACTTAACATGACCGCAATAATTAACAATTGAAATCCCAAACCATACAAGGAAAGACAAGACATGAACCAACTTGGGAAATTGGTGCTTTTGAAAGCGGTTGTATCTAACTTCTGAATGATTTTATCAAAAAGTCCGTACAAAATGATGTAGCAAGTAAACAAAACGTTGACCAATTTTTGACTTTCACCAGGAAGTGCTTTGGGTCTTTTGTTTTCGAAAATTTGACTCGTTCTGTCTCCACCCAAAGATTGATTTCGCAAGATTACATAGTAGAAATTATACAATGTTCCTTGCAATTGTACGCTGAAAAATGCCAACGCAACGAGCCACCAACTGGAGCTTGAAATCCAGCCAATCGCTGAAAAAATTAGGGCATTTAAGATGATATCAAAAACGCTGTCTAAATATCTTCCTGAATAAGAAGGTGTTTTTTTAACGCGCGCTAATTCACCATCAATGGCATCAATAATTGACTTTAAAATCAAAAAAATGGCTGCTAATTTGAAATGATTGGTCAAAATAAAATAAACAGCAATCAAACCGCAAATCCCAAATACAAGTGTTACATGAATGGGTGTTACTGGTGTTTTTTTGAGTGAAAGGGCCACTTTTTTGGCAATCGGTCTTCCGTAATCAGATAAATCTAGAAATTGGTCACTTTTAGAAAGCTTGGACATTGAAAAATTCTAACATCGAGTTGACAATATAGTCAGTGCAAAGTTAAATTTTTAAAGTAATTTAAATTGAATTATTCCTTTTCAAGTAAATTCTGCAAAAATTAGCATTGATTTCAATACATTTGCAAAATGGTTTAAAGCACTTTTTGGTGGTTTTATTCCGAGTTTTAATTTTGATTTACAGAGCATGATTATTGGTATTTGTGGTGGGAGCGGTTCAGGAAAAACAACTTTGCTCAAACGTTTGTCTCAGCATTTTCAGGAGCTAAATCCATCTATTTTTTCAATGGATAACTATTACAAACCAATCCATTTTCAACATGTTGATGAAAACGGGGAAGTAAATTTTGATTTGCCATCTGCTTTGAATGAAGATCATTTGGTGGGCGATTTACATCAATTATCTATCAATGAACCAATCGAAGTGATTGAATATCATTTCAATGCACCACCAGATAAAAATATTTTGATTACCATTCATCCTTCAGACTTAGTAATTGTCGAAGGATTGTTTCTATTTCATTATCCAGGAGTGCGAAATTCATTGGATTATTCCATTTTTATTGATGTGGATTTAAATGTGCAATTGGACAGAAGATTGTACCGTGATCAAGAAACGAGAGGTTATACACGTGAATCAATTTTGTATCAATGGAAAAATCACGTCACGCCTTGTTACAATAATTACTTGTTGCCATATAAAAGTGAAGCCAATTTCATTTTTAGAAATGATGCGCATGCTGATGAAGATTTTGCTACCTTAGTTGGAATTTTAGAAACGAAATTAAAAACCCAAACAAAAACCCAACAAGTGTCTTGATTTCCTTTTTCCGCAAATATGGTTTGATTTTACTAAGTATTTGCTTTGCAGGAAGTTTCTTGTTGTATTATCAATCTGTATTTAATCAAGATTATAGCGCTGAAATGAAAATTTTTCAGCAGGAATTTAATCGCAAAGAACAAAAATTAGCTGCTTTTATCGGAAATAAAAGTCGCGTGCTTGAAAAATATGGCGTCGATTCTCTCATGCGCCAAAGTACTAACGAGCATTTTTTCTTTCACATTTATCAAAATGATTCTTTGATTTTTTGGAATACGAATCAATTGCCTGTTTTACGATTTGCCGAAATTCAATATCCCTCCAATGGTGTAGTGCACCTTCAAAATGGATGGTATTTTGCGCATACTATTCAACACAAAAACACATATTTGGTAGCGTCTTTTTTAATTAAACATGACTACCAATACGAAAACAAAAATCTTCGAAACGATTTTAGTTCCGATTTACCCTTACCTTTCAAAGGAAGCATTGTCATGGAAACAGAAAATGCATATCCTGTTTTTCAGCACAAAAAATTCATTTTTGCCGTTTTTCCTTTTGAAAATCAACCGATTCCTTCAAGTAGCAGTGATATCTTATTATTGCTTTTATTGGCTTCGATAAGTTTTGGTTTACTTGCCATTCTTTCATGGAGTAAATCTAAATCAAATTTTATCTTTTGGTCGATTCCGCTGCTGATTCTTTTGCTCCGTTTTTTAAGTTTAAAAGGAAATTGGTTGTCATTCATGGAATCTGCAACCGCTTTTCAACCAACGCTATACGCCAGTTCTGAATGGCTTCCAAACTTTGGAGAATATTTAATCAATTGTTTGATTTTACTCTATTTTAGTTCAGTAATTATTTTCAAAACGACGGCAGTCAAAAAATCAAATGCCAATTCTAAAAAACAAGCATTTGTTTTTCAAATTGTTGCCTTCCTTATTTTTGCGTTAAGCTTGGTATATTCAAGTTATATCGGGGACTTATTCAAAGGCTTGGTTGAAAATGGTTCGATTCCTTTGGAAGTAAATAAACTTTTCTCACTGAACTTTTATTCCTTTTTGGCGACGATTTCCATGGGAATTTTGTTTTACGGCTATTTCCATTTGATGCGTGCATCTGTGATCGCGATGATTAAAACGGCTTGGAAAAAACAATGGATTGTCATTATTTGGTTGATTTCTAGTTGTGTTTATATTTGGCTTGAAATTGAGGTACATAAATCTTTTTTCATCTTGGCTTTTTGGCCCATGCTCATCAATGGATTGGTTATTTTGGACGCCATTTTATTCAAAGGCAAACAGCAATTCGCATTGGGCGTTGTCCTACTTTTTCTTTTTGCTGTCTATGTTTCCTTCAATTTTCAGGAGTTTTACGACATCAAGGAAAAGCAAGAACGCGAACTTTTTGCCAATCAATTGGCTTCCGATCAAGACATAGCGACGGAAGTTGAATATTTGAACTTGGAACCTAGAATTCAAAGTGATTTGAACCTTCAGAAATTGGTTTCAGCTTCCAAATTATTAGGCGTTTCTGAATTTAAAGATGCCATGGAACGGAAGTTTTTCAATGGATTTTGGGAAAGATATGACATTGAATTTTTCATGTTTGACAAAGACAATGAACCTGTTGTAAATTATAAAAATGTTCCTGCAAGTAGATTAACTACTTTACAATCAATCATAAACAAACACAGTGTAACTTCCGAAATTGATTCAAATATTTTTTTCATCAAAGATTTTACGAGTAAATATTCTTATATCATTCGTCAGCCTATTTATGCACCTGATAGCACGAAAGCGTTGTTGTTTTGTGCTTTGAAATCCAAAAAGATTCCTGAAAAAATAGGTTTTCCAAGGTTGTTGATTTCTAGCAATGCGAAGGTATTTGAATCACTCGAAAATTATTCAATCGCCAAATATTACAACGGAAAATTGGTGAGTTACAATGGTAAATTTTCCTACCCTTCAAGAGATGAAGGTTTGACGAAAAACATTTCTAACATTTCTGGGTATTTTGACAGCGATGGTTACAATCATTTCTTATTTCGCAGAACAGAGCGCGATTCCATTGTCCTCTCTCGTCAAAATCATTCTACCATTCAGTTTTTTACCTCTTTTTCTTACCTGTTTAGTTTTTATGGATTGTTTTTGTTGATTCCAATTTACGTGCGAACCAAAAAATCAGGAAAATCGAGTCGAACGTTGACTTTGGCGATTCGAATTCAAGTAGTTTTAATTGGGTTGGTTTTCGTGGCTTTAGTTGCTTTTGGTTGGGGGAGTGGATTGTTTGTTAAAAACCAATACCAAGATTATACGAATGAATTGATTCGCGAAAAAATCCGTTCGGTTGAAACAGAAATCAAACAAGATTTAGGCGAAGAGGAAGATCTTTCCATTTCCGAAAAAGGCAATTATTTGGAATATACATTGCAAAAATTAGCCAGTGTTTTTGTTACAGATATTAATTTGTATGACCGCAATGGGTTTTTGTTAGCGAGTTCGCGTCCAAAGGTTTACAACATTGGATTGGTGAGCGAGCAAATGAATCCAACGGCATTAACGCAATTGAAACGAAATAAGAAAAGTGAATATTTCCACCAAGAAAAAATCGGAAACTTAGATTATCTTTCTGGTTACATTCCTTTTTATGGTAATGACGGACAATTGTTAGCTTACTTGAATTTGCAACATTTCGGGCAACAAAAAGGTTTTGAAGATCAAATACAACAATTTTTGGTGGCGATTATGAACGTTTTCATTTTGCTCTTGGCTTTGTCTATTATCGTGGCAATTTTTGTATCAACTTGGGTGACTTCGCCCTTGCGTATTCTGCAACAAAATTTTGCGCAAGTACAATTGGGAAAATACAACCAACCAATTTCTTATGCAGCGAACGATGAAATTGGCGTTTTGGTGAAGGATTACAACCAGAAATTGGAAGAATTGGCTTACGCAGCGCAACAATTGGCGCAAAGTGAGCGAGAAAGTGCTTGGCGTGAAATGGCGAAACAAGTGGCGCATGAAATTAAAAATCCGTTGACGCCAATGAAATTGAGTTTGCAACAATTGCAGCGCGTTTTCAATCCAAATGATCCTGATTCAAAAGCCAAGTTGGACAAAGTTTCGGCTTCAATAATTGAACAAATTGATGCACTTGCAAAAATCGCCAATGAATTTTCAAATTTCGCTAAAATGCCCAAAGCGAATGAAGTAAACTTGGATTTAATTCCTATGATTGAGCGCGTGGTGGTTGTTTTCTCTCAAGAAGCAGAAGTTGCCATTGAATTTGAAACTGAACTTTCAAGTTGTTGGATTCATGCTGACAAAGATTTAATGTTGCGCGTTTTCAATAATTTGCTCAAAAACGCAATCCAAGCAATTCCTAACAATCGAAAGGGAAATATTCAGTTACGACTGACCGAAACAGATAAAACGTGGCTCATTGAAGTAAAAGACAATGGCGATGGAATTCCGGAAG
>JBFYPS010000356.1:0-9806 GCA_041303135.1 Crocinitomicaceae bacterium
TACAAAATCACACCATTGATATCAAAATATTGATAAATTCCTGGCTTGTCTGGAAGTAATTGCAACTTCAATTTGATGTCTTCTGCTTTCATATTTCGATGCTAAAGTTACGGAGAAACTTTGTCATTTTTGAATCTCAAAAAGCATTAAAAAATCGAAAGTTTTTTGACCGAAAATCGTGTTGAAATTTCGCATTTCTAAATTAAAATTCGATCAAAATTTTGGAATAAAAAGGCGTCAATGTGAATTCAATTTTAAATTAAAAAATGAATTTTTTATCCTACGTTTTTATTCCGTAATTTTGTGTTTAAGAATCAAAGAAATGATACTGTCACCGGGTTCAAAAGGTTGGATTTCTAAGTACAAAAATTTACTTCAAAAAGGAGTGATCAAAGTACATATTGACAAACCTGAAGATGTCAAAAAAGACCATTTTCAGCACCTCGTTTTGAACCGTTCGGGCATCGTTTTTGGCTACGCTTCTGAGCTACTTTTTTGCAATTCTTTGGCCCATTCGAAGTGGACAAATGAAGAAAGATTGAAGCTGCTTTTGTTCGAATCGCACCTTTTTATTTTTGCAAGTAACGGTGGAGATCCGGTCAAAGATTTTGATAAATTTACAGATTCCTTACTCGATTTTTACGGTCATCACAGTACCAAATCTTTGTCGAGAATGTTCACTTTTTTCATCAAAGAAAGCAACATCGACAAGCTCGAAAACATCTTAGCGAAGCGCACAGACGTCCGTTTAAATTTGCTAGAAAATGCGATTTGGGTCAATTATTTGAGCAACTCATTTGTGTATTTAGACATCATTTTATTCGAAGAATTTCTCTTGACAAACCAAGTCATGATGGAATCAAAATACGAAGAATACGCCTTAAATGCATTGATCGCTTTGACACTTTCTGCCTATTCTGATGGCGAATTAGAGGAGAAAGAAAAGAAGATTTTTAACGTCTTTTTGGCCTCTGCGCACTTCGATGATGACCGCAAAGAATACGCCATTTCGAAGTTCAAAAACGGCGCAAGTTTCTCCGATTTTTCACCAGAATTGACCAACATTTGGCTCTTCAAAAGGTTCTTGTTAGACATCTCAGCATTGACCATTTTTGCCACGCATGAAGCCACTGCTGAGGAGAAAGATTTCATACAATTATTGTGTGAACATTTGCAAATTCCTGCCATCGAAATGGAGGAAGCTTTGGCCTTGATGGAGAACTTTATCTTGAATCATACCGAAGAAATTGTCTTTTTACAAGACAGTAATATGTATGAAAAAATGTACGGAAGTTTGTCCAAACGATGGATTAAAATCCTCGGAAGGAACAAGGACAAGCTCGCTGCAGAATTGAAAGAAAGCAAAGAATTGATGTTTTTAATCAAGAAATCTACCACACAAGAATTGACCAAAGAAGAGAAAGAAAAGGTAAAATCGCAATTTTTGGACTTGGCAAAATCGATGCCAGCATTGGCGATTTTTCTACTTCCCGGCGGTGCTTTGTTGTTGCCAATGGTCTTGAAAGTGATTCCAAGTTTGATTCCTTCTGCCTTCAGAAACAACGAAATTGAATCTTAACGATACCGCATGAAGATTCAAATACTCCTTATTATTATACTTTTTGCAGGAAAATCGTTTTCTCAAAAGCTAGAAAAAGTCGCCAAATTGCCCGATTCAATGAAAGAAATTTCAGGCTTGTGCTTTTTGAACGACACTGTTTTGGTGGGACACAACGACAGCGGAAACGAGCCGATTTTGTATTTTTTGAATCTCAAAGGACAGAAAATCCACCAAGTAGAAGTGTTGGAAGCCAAGAATAATGATTGGGAAGACATCACAGCCGACGGCAAAGGACATTTATACATTGGCGATATCGGCAACAACAATAATTCCCGCAAAAAACTGCGGATTTACAAGGTTTCCACTTGGAATATCTTGAAAAAGAAAGAAGTAAAAGCGGAAGAAATAGAAATCGATTATGCGGAGCAAAAGGAAATTCCTACTGCAGAAAAAGATTGGCATTTCGACGCAGAAGCAATCGCTTATTACAAAGATTCGATTTACATTTTCACGAAATGTCGCTCAAAACCTTTTGACGGACGCAGTTTCCAATACGCGGTTTCGACCAAACCCGGAAAATACACCTTGACCAAACGCTCAGAATTATATTTGGGGAAAAATGGTTTTTTCAAAGATGCAGTAACCGCTTCAGCGATTTGTGGCGAATATTGCTACATCTTGACCTACAATCGCATGATCATTTACAAATTCAAAAAAGGAAAATTTGAATACCATAAGAAAATCTACCTGAAACCCTACACCCAAAAAGAAGCCATTGCCACGAGAGATAACAAAACAATCTACATCGCCGACGAAAAACAAAAAATGATTGGCGGTGGAAATTTGTACAAAATCAAGCTGAATTAAAAAACCAACGAAAATCATGATGCCGTCAGGCATCAAATATGGGTAGCGATGGACATGGTCCATCGTGTAAAAAATGGAGATGAATTTGTTTTTGGCGTGTGTTTTTGCTTCAAAAATCATGACAAAAACCAATATAAAATATTTAAAATGAATCAAAAACACATAAACATTTCTCAATTCGAAGCCGTAATTTTCGACATGGACGGCGTCCTCATCGATTCCGAACCCGTTTGGAAAATCGCGATGGAAGAAGTTTTTTCAGCAGTCGGTTGCAACTTGACCCGCAAAGATTTTGAACTTACCGTTGGTTTGCGTTTGGACGAAGTGATTTCATTTTGGTACAAAGTAGCGCCGTGGCATGGCGCAGGACCAGACGAAGTGCTCGCAATGATTGTCAATCGCATGGTTGAATTATTGGGTCGCGACGGAAAACCTTTGCCTGGCGTCATCGAATCATTGCAATATTTCAAATCCAAAGGCTTGAAAATTGGCTTGGCAACATCTTCTTACCAAGTCTTGATTGAATGCGTGCTCGAAACCTTGAAAATCAAAGAATATTTCAACATCACCCATTCCGCAGAACACGAAACTCACGGAAAACCACATCCAGCAGTTTACCTCAAAACAGCACAAATGTTGGCGGTAAATCCTTTAAAGTGCTTGGTAATCGAAGACAGTATAAACGGCGTAATCGCAGGAAAAGCTGCACGAATGACAGTGGTTTGTGTACCAGAAAAAACGCATTCGCCCAATCCGAAATTGGTTGTTGCGGATTATATGTTTGAAGATTTATTTGGAATGTTGGAGGGAACGGAGTGATAAGGAAGACCTTAGACAAAAGACGTTAGACATTAGACATTAGACAGAAGATTTGGATTTTTTTAGTCTTTAAGCAATTTAAATTTTCACAAAAATCCAGTCTTAAAGTTGCGCAGCAACGTGTCCTAAAGTCTTAATGTCCTTAAAGCGAAGCGGGTCTTTTGTGCTAGAGTCATGATGCCGGCAGGTATCAAATACGGGTAGCGCCGGACGCAGTACGGCGCGGAAAAGCAAAGAAAATCTTTTTTGGCGTGTGTTTTTGATTCAAAAACCATGACAAAAAACCTTGAAAAAAAAAGACGTTAGACACTAGACTTTAGATAGAAGACTTGGATTTTCTTTGTCTTGAAACAAATTTGAATTTTTTAGCTTTAATTGCGTAGCCTTGATTTTTTCTTTGGTTCTTTCTTTCTTATCAAGAAAAAAGAAAGAACAAGAAGATCTTTTTTAACGCATCAAAACAATCTTCTCCACCATCTTCCGATTCTTCAATCCACATTCAACCGTCACAAAATAAACCCCATTCTCAACATCCAATTCAAAGCTATTCAACTCTTTAGACAAATTTTCAGTTTCAAAAACCAACTTCCCATGCACATCGCGCACTTCGAGTTGGAGCGGTTGATCGCTCGAAATACCTGAAATAGAAAAACTGCCTTTACTCGGATTTGGAAAAACCCGTACATTTTGCAATTCATTCTCTTCCAAGCCTGCGCCACCAATGACGTTGACGTGCACCACATGTTCCGTTTCTACGCCGTTGAACGTTTCTTTGGCGATGTAATCTCTGCTCGTTGGCGGAGTGACATAAATGCCCGGCGCATTGGAAATGAAATCTAAATTATCGGTGTACCAATCAATGTCTAAACCAGTAAGCGCAGGACCAATGAGCACGCTATCGCCGTAGTAAATTGTGGTGTCGTGGTATTGCCAGAATGGTTGGGTGATTTCTTCTACGAGGACGTCGTCTATGAAGTAATATGAATATACATCTCCTGTTGTGTTTGGATATACCAAAAACCTATTTGTATTCAAATCGTTGTAAAAATTACCAATAGCTAAATAGGATTCATTGCCTTGTGCTTTGTATATTCCCCCAAATCTTGTCCAATTCATTGTATCTTTAATTGGTGCTACCTCAAAATTTATTATACTGGAAGACAACTCAATAACAGTTTCACTGGGGCTACTAAGTGCCACGTCAGATAAATTAATACCCAAGTTATGAATAGCATACTGTTCATAGTTTACTAAGTTTGCATACGCAAAAACCTTGTAGGTTTTATTTGCTTGTAATGTTTCTGATAATTGAATTTGCAAATATTCTCGAACATTGGTGCCAGGATGATAAAACCCAATAATCCCACCAAAGGCGTTCCCAGATAGGGCTTGCTGATATGAAAATGAAACATTTGGCACCCCAAGCCAATTTACTAAATATGCACAAGCGTTAAAATAATCTGGTGAGGTATCTGCTCCCGTCCATGGAGGGGCAAAACTGATTTGACTAGATGTAGTAGGACAATTAGTAAAAATCTCAAAACTTGGATTAGGAACTAAATTCTGAGCATGTAATGAAAAGAAAGTAAAAGGCATTACAAGCAGGCAAAATACCCGCTTGCTGAAAAACACCCTATTTTTGTATAGCAAGTTTGTGAATTGTTGTTTCATTTGTTATACTATTTGTTAATTTAACTACATACATTCCGTTTTCAACATCTAGCCTAAAGGTAGATATTCCTTCTAATATTTCTAATGCATTATTTGTAAAAACAATTTTACCGTTAATATCCATCACCTGAATGTCAACTTGAGTCAATGCTTTGTCTTCAAAAGCGATATTTACTTCATTTTGTGCTGGATTTGGAAACAACATCAAACCTGATGAAGTCTCAGTTTGGCTTTCATTCTCTACAAACATCGATTTTGCTTCTATATCAGCCGGGCAATTATTCTCAAATATTTGATAGGTTTTAAAGATGGTATTATACAAAGCCCTGGCTTGGTAAATGACCGAACCGTCAAAGAAAGGACATTTTTCCGCAATTGCTTTGAGGTCGCTGCTAGCAGAAACCATAATGAGAATGTAAGGTCAAAACTGCCGATGAATTAAAAAATAGTTTTGTGATTAATTTCATAGTAGTTAATTAAGATAAAAACTTAGTAGTCAGAACGAACTTAAGTAAGTTATTCGAATAATCCAAATATAATTTCACTTGTCCACAGTGCCATCGATAGATTAAATTTAATTTCAATCCAACTTTTCAACCCCAAACAAAACCGGCCTACTCGGCGTGGCATCATTCTCAAAAGGCGCAGTTTGCAAATTCAAAATGTAATTTCCATCAGCAATTTCGTCTGAAACGTAGATGAATTCTGTGATGGTTTTGTGAAATTGAGGATTTTCTGGCACTTGCCAAAACGCGTGGTGAAAAGCCAATGCGCCGCCGTCTTGCTCGCGGTCAACGGAGGGGAGATCAATCAATAAGTGTTCAACGCCTGCTTGATTCAAAATCTCAATCGCTTCTAATTCAATGTATGGCGGATTGGAAGACGAATAATTTTTGTGTTTTTTGTCTATTTGATTCGGCAAAGTGCGAATGATTAACGCTTCCGTTTGCACGCCTTCCAACAAGGATGCAAGTTGCGCTTTCGTGATGATGAAATCTTCTACCTTCTCCGTTTCGTGCCAACAACTTTCTGGTTGCACAGAAATCACATGCGCAGTGAAAAAAGCGGTTTTCAAATGCTGATTGATAGAATGTACCTTTTCAGTAATGTGACCCAAACATTCAGTATGTGTTCCGTGACCGTGTGGATTGAAAAATATATCTCTGAAATTGACGCCACCACCTTCGGCTACCGAACCGATAAATCCATTGGCGCGCACTGGCTCAAAAGTCGGCGGTTGCACATACCATGCCCGCGGATTGTTTAAATCATTGGTCAACGGAATGGAAATATCAAATCCTTTATTGGTATCGATAAAAGTGTTTGCGTCTAAAAATAATTTCATCTGATAGAGATTTTAAAATCAATGTCTTCCTCCAAAATTTGGAATAATAATTTGATCCAATTTGGCCAACATTTGCTGATATTCCGCTTTGTACGTTTGCGTTCCGCCGCAACCCAAGGTCGTTCTTGCATTGTGGAAATGCTCGATTCTATTCGTTGGATTTGGATGCGTACTCAAAAATTCTGGCTGTTTGGCACCGCCCAATTTAGTGATTTTCTCAAAAAATGCTGCGCCTCCGTCAGCGTTGTAGGCAGTTGGACACAAATATTCTACCGAACGTTGGTCTGCTTCAGTTTCGTGTTCACGTGAAAACTTCAAACCAACAATTCCTGCTGTGATTTCTTTCAACATTTTTCTGTCGCCAGCTAAAATATCTAGCAAAGTTTGAATTCCGTACATCGTTGTCATTTGACGTGTAGAATGACGCATGTCTGCATGACCAATTTCATGGCCCATCACACCAGCCAACTGATCTTCCGTTTCCAAAAATTTCAAAATGCCGGTGTACACATAAATGTAGCCACCAGGTGTACAAAAAGCGTTCAAAACACTGTCATTCTTGATGATGCGTACGCGCCATTTGAAATCGTCTTTGTGTGTCACTTTTCCAGAATTCAAAATGTTGTTGCGCACTTTGTACACGTAAGCATATACATCTTTGTATTTCGCAGAATCCAAAACAGGATATTCAGTTGGATTTCCGTCAATTTCAGCAGCTACTTGCGCACCAAAATCTCTGTCTTGTTGAATGGTGAAAATATTCAATCCATTTTGTTTCGCTTTATTTACCAAACTACATGCTGAAATAACAGCGATTGAAAAAATAACAAGGAAAATTCTAAATCTGGTTTTCATGATATATTATTTAATTTTTAAACTTATAAATTCGGACTTGGGAAATAAGTCAGCATCAAAAAGACAGTGAAAAATCCTAACAAATAGCCCATTATACTTTGTCTCAAGGTGTGTTTTCCCAAATACATTCTTGCCGACATAATCAGTCCGCCTAAAATAGCGACGCCGATAATCAAATCGACATCAAAAATAACTTGCGTATTGTAATATGCAACAATGAAACCAAAAAGCATTCCGGCGCCCATGGCGTGTAAGCTGATTTTTTCGTAACGGTTAATTAATCCAGCGATCGCAGAAGCCAAAACGCCTGCCCAAGGAAGCGAGAAAATCACGTCTGGAACCAATCCGCGGGGAATTTGAAACCAAACAAATGCGCCTAACATCGCGCAATAAACGACTGTGATTCCAATTGGGAAATTGCGTTCTTCTTTGATATCCATTTCAACGCTTTCGATGCGTTTTTGTCGTTTCAACATCAAGAGTGAAAAGCCTGGTGCAATGACAGATAAAATAGTGAAAAGCGATAAAATGTGCAACTTGAATTGCGGTGGCATGAAATACAAGCTTGTTGTCGAACGCAAAGCACTTTCATTTTCCGCTGGATAATACATCGCTATCAGCAATCCAAAAACTGGCATAAACAAGGGAATGAAAAGCCAGGACATCATTTTTGCCAATGTTCTCATTACAACTCTTTACGTAAACGTGCAACAGGAATATTCAATTGTTCGCGGTATTTTGCAACCGTTCTGCGGGCAATATTGTAGCCTTTTTCCTTCAACAACAAAGCCAAACGATCGTCGGTCAACGGTTTCTTTTTTTGTTCACCTTCGATGGCTTCCGACAAAATTTTCTTCACTTCTCGGGTAGAAACTTCTTCACCCGAATCGGTAGAAAGAGATTCTGAAAAGAAATATTTCAAAGGGAAAATTCCGTAACCTGTTTGTACATATTTGCTGTTTGCCACACGAGAAATGGTTGAAATATCCAAATTCACGATGTCGGCAATGTCTTTCAAAATCATTGGACGCAAATTCGTTTCGTCACCTGTCAAGAAATATTCTTTTTGGTAATTCATGATCGCATCCATGGTGAAAAGTAAGGTGTTTTGGCGCTGACGAATGGCGTCAATAAACCACTTGGCACCGTCCAATTTTTGTTTCACAAAAGTCAATGCTTCTTTGTCAGACTTCGACGTTTTTGCACCTTCAGAATAGCCGCGCAACATGCGTTCGTATTCTCTGCTTATTTTCAATTCAGGCGCATTTCTTCCGTTGATAGACAGTTCCAATTGACCTTCAAATTCGTTGATCACAAAATCTGGAATAATTTGTTGCATCGATTTGGCAGATTCTTTCATCGAACCGCCTGGTTTAGGATTCAATTTAATGATTTCAGCAATGGCTTCTTTCAAATCTTCGTCCTCGATTTCCAGTTTTTTCTGGATTTTATCGTAATGTTTTTTGGTAAATTCTTCAAAATGATCTTGCAAGATTTTCTTTGCCGTAAATTTAGTGATGTCGCCATCTTGCTTGCGCTCCAATTGCAACAATAAACATTCTCTCAAATCTCGTGCGCCAACGCCTGCAGGGTCAAGTTCTTGCACCAACGACAATACTTCTTCCACTTGTGCTTCGTTTACAATCACATTGGCAGAAAAAGCCAAATCGTCCACAATCGCTTCCACTTCTCGGTTCAAATAACCTGATTCATCCAAGTTACCAATGATGGTATCAGCAATCAAAAATTGCGTGTCGTCCAAATCCAATAGGTGCAATTGTTCAGTCAATTTTTCCTGAAACGATTGTTCACCAGAAAGCGGAATGACGCGTTCTTCGTCGTCTTTGCTGTGGTTATTGGCTTGCGTTTTATAATCTGGCGTATCGTCATCCATGTAATCCGAGATGTCAAAATCGTTGTCATCGTCGTTGTTGGAATCGTCATTGTCGTATTCGTCATCGTTGTCGTAATCATCTTCAACATCAGCGCCTTCTTCCAATGCGGGATTTTCTTCAATTTCTTGTTTGATGCGTTGATCCAATTCCATCGTCGGCACTTGCAACAATTTCATCAACTGAATTTGTTGAGGCGAAAGACGCTGTTCAAGTTTTTGAGCAAGATATTGTTTTAAAGCCATGATTTGTTGATAATAATGGCAAAAATACGAATATTTTTCAAGGTTTTAACGCAGGAAAATCAAATACAGAGTTTGAATTTTTAGATGCTCTAAAATTCAAAAATTTGTTTTCCTAGAAACATTATTTCAGCCACAACCGTGAAGGAAATTTGATAAGAGCAGGCTTATCTTGAATTGTCGAGTTTTTGGGCCTAGGAAGAAAGGTTTCACTACCGTGGCTGCTGCGCGGTTTAAAGGTGCACTGAAAATGTAGACTTTTTGGAGGAAGCTACGCAATGCTAATGGAGTAGATCACCGACAAAATCACGTTTTCAGAAGCTTTTAAAATAAAGCGCCTTAAGCGAAAATTTATTTTGGGGTAAAGATTTGCGCTTTAACTTTATGACTAAGCCTTGATTTTTGGGTTCGTTTTGATCAAGCAAAAGGAACAAAAAAAGACTACCTAAACCTAATCGCCCCTTTTTCTCCTTGAGGGATATCTAAAATCCACGTGTAATATCCAACAAAATGAGAATCGAAAAATCCTTTTTGTCTGTAGGCTTTTTTTGGTA
>JBFYPS010000357.1:0-7204 GCA_041303135.1 Crocinitomicaceae bacterium
TTCAGATTTAAATTCAAAGACATGGACTTTTTCGGAATTAAAAATGGACTTTGAAAAGCAAAATGAAGAAGATTTTGAAATTTTCTGGAATTCAAAACCCTTATTTATCTTAAGAGAAAATGGATTGCTGAGTTTATAATTTCTATTGACGCAACCTATAATTAAACTCTGGTCAATTCGATTTGAAAAAATTTCAGGTCTTTAGCAATTGTTATATTGGGTTGATTCACTTCCAATAAATCGTATTTTCCTAGCTCAAAACCTTCAATTTCAACTGATTTGTTTAAGATTAGTAAGAACAGAAAATCACTGTTTTTCTCCAAAATTGTCTGCTCCAAAATTTCTATAAAATTGAATTTCAAGTCAAAATACTCATTGTAAATCACGTTTAGATCCCGCACTTTGCCTTTACTGGAAGTTTTCCACGAACCATGAAATGCGTCACTTTCAAAAGTTTGTAATTGTTTTGTGTATTTTCCTTGATGAGATAATTCAAGATTTCCCTCCAAAATCGCCAAAACTCGATGATAACTGGGCAAAGGTGTGAAATCAGAATTTTCTATTTCTATTGTTGCCGTGCTAATTCGAAAATCAAATTTTCGTTCAGAATACGGTGATTTCTCGGGATAAATAAATAGTTCGGTCGTTTTTCCACCAGACCAAATTGTTGTGTTAGCATTCTGAAAGCGATGAATTTTAATCATTCTTTTTTTTACAAAAGAAAGCAAAATTTTCAATTTAGGTTATAATGATTGCATCTCTACACGTGCTTTAATTGCTTCATTCATTGAGATGAATCCTTTTAAAGAGTTATTGTCTAATATTTTACGCAAAAACGGAACTAAAATGCCATAAAATTTTTCACTTTGAATAAAAGTGGTTGTTCCATCTTGGTTGTCAATTAATTGGAAGCGATGTTGACCATCAAAAATACCTCTAAACCCTAATTTTCCAAGCCATTCAAATTCTTTTTCAAAATCATTCACCAAAATGATTGGTTTAAAAATCATCGGTTTTGAATCTTTGGGTTTAATTTTTACTTCAATATTTTTACCAACTTGTGGATTACCTGAAATTGTTAAAATGAAAGGATTCCAAGAAGGATAACTTTCAAAATTCATTAATACTTTCCAAATCTCGCTAGGAGTGGAGTGAATCAAAATAGAGGAGGAAATTTCTTTTGCCATAATTTTAAGTTTAATGCAAAGATCTATCAAACTTAAATTCAAATTCTTGACATAAATCAAGAAATATCAGCAAATTTATTTTGTTAAAGATTTATTTCTAATTCTACTCAATGTTTCTGGAGACATTCCTAACATCGAAGCTATATATTGTTGGGGAATTTCATTGAAAAGTGCTCTATTTTGATGGAAGAAAAATTCAAATCGCTCTTCTGCTGTCATCGATAAATGACTATAAACGCGGTCTTCCAACATGGCAAAACATTTGGCAATGAATGCTTTTTCAATTAAATGCCAATTTTCAATCTCTTGATTCAATTTTTGATATTTTTCCTTCGAAATGGTAAAAAGGGTTGTTTTTGACAGTGCTTGAATTTCCCATCTGGAAGGCGTTTCAAACATAAAACTGGAAATTTCAGTAACAAAATAGCCTGGAGTTGAAATCCATTGGGTAATTTCCTTACCATCAGTGGTATTGAAAATCCTTAAAATGCCTTCGTTGATAAAACTCAATTTTTTACATTGATTTCCAGCATGCAAAAAGAATTCTCCTTTTTCAATTGTTTCTGATTTGAAATAACTGGAAATTTTACTTAAATCATTTTCTTTTAAGTCAAAATAAGCTTGCAAGCTTTGGTTGAATGTTTGCATCTGAAAATGAATTAGATAATTACAATTTGATGGGTCAATAAATGAATTTCAAGAGCATCCAAACCACTCATAATCCCACGAAAATATTTATTTTTCTTAAATTTTGGAATGAAGTTATTGTCAATTATTTCTTTGGTTTGATCATCAGACAAAATAGTTTCAATCCCCAAACCATTGCAAATTCTGATTTTTCTGAATTGTTTTGAAATTCCAATTAATATTCCGTTGTCTAAATTTGCATCACCAACTCCCCAATAATTGGCTAATTGAAGCACAAAACCATCAAAATTTTTGATGTTACAATAAGTTGAATCTAAAGAAACTATCGCAATCTCAGTTCCAGTAGAATTTTTGATTTCTTGAATTCTATTTGAAATTCTCTTTATTTGTTTGGATGTGAAAATTTGCTCAAAATCTGATACAGTTCCATTGTTGCTTGGAAGATAAATGTCTTTACAACCTTTTTGATTTTCAATCTTGTAAATAGAATTCTTGATTGGGAATGTGTTTCCAAATACCATTTGAAGGCCAAAAATCCAAATAACTACTGTGAGAATATTTGCTTTATTTTTTCTAGTCATGTTTATTGAATGCTTCATTCTTATGTAATTCCGTGAAAGTTATATAAATTTCATTTAAATGGAGTTAGGGAACTTTTACATTTTCGAAATCTGTTTCAGTACTTTTCTGCTTGCGGCTGCAAAAGCAGGTGTTTCTTTTTTGATTCCATCCTCAATGATAATTTTCAACTCGGACTTTAATTCTGGATAATCTTTTAAGAAATCAACAATTTGATACATTGAATAAACTTTCAAAGCGACTTTTGTTTCTGAACTTTGGAGAAATGCAAAATAAGTATCCAATAATTCACCTTCGCGGTATTCAATTTTTGGAAGTTTGGTTAAGACATTGCATAAATTTCTTTGGGTAGAAGGTTCTTTACAGTCCAAGAAAGTATCGATAATTTT
This sequence comes from Crocinitomicaceae bacterium, assembly GCA_041303135.1. Lineage (GTDB taxonomy): Bacteria > Bacteroidota > Bacteroidia > Flavobacteriales_D > Crocinitomicaceae > JAQVCM01. Next base: position 2,804 of record JBFYPS010000357.1, read on the forward strand.
GGAGTGAAATTGCAAAATCAATTCTAGATGATTTTCTGCAACATGCGAAAGCAACCATGAACTGTATTGAGGGTAGGGGTATTTCAAAGTTAAACAGTAGCGCAATAAATCATCAACAAATGTTTTGTTTTGAGCAATTAAATTGGCTGAATATTTATAATTACGGTGTGACTTAAAGTCCAACAGAATTTCTTCGATCGTTTGCATAAAATAAAGGTAAAAAAAAACGTCCAATCTGGAAAGAAAGGACGTTCAAAAAATTGAATTTCAAATTTTACAATGCATCCGCACGTTTTTTATACTCAGCAGATTTTTCTGGATTTTTCAAACTTCTGTAAATTTGAGCCAAAATAATCAAAACTTGCTTGTCATTTGGATTTTTAGCGATGTACGCTTCCAATGGTACAAGTGCTTTTTTGTACAATTCATCCGCTTTAGCTAGCATTTTTTCGTAATTCGGATCACCTTGTTTCAATTGACTTGCTTCTTGTTTCATGCTAATTGCACTTCCAGAAAGCAATGCGCCTAATTGATATTGCGCGTCTACATAATTAGGATCAATTTGCAAAGCTTTATTCAAAGCAGCTTCCGCTTTTTCATCTTGTTTCAACTCGATGTAAATTGTTCCGATTGTCAAGTAAAGTTGCTTGTTGTTTGGATCAGCAGCAATTGCATCTGCTAAACTTTTCTCAGCAGCAGCATTGTCTCCAGCTTCGATATCAGAATTTACTAGTTCAAGCAAAATATCTTTATCATTTGGATATTTTGAACGTCCAACCATTAAGATTTCTTTTGCTTCCGCTTTTTTGCCATCTTTTCTCAAAGCATTTGCAGCCAAGGCGTAAATCAATGGCGCTTTGTATTGAATTTCAGCCGCTTTTTTGTAGCGAGCGGCAGCAGTTGCCAAATCACCAGCTTTTTCAGCACACAAACCTGCATTGAAAATTGAAGAAGAATCAATTTCGTTTACTGCATCAGAAAGTTTCACTTGTAAATCATAGATTTCACCAGCTTCTTTGAAACTTCCTGCTTTGTAAAGTTGATCACAACCCATAGAGAAAAGTCCTTTTTTCATGTTGATTGATGTCAATACTTCTTCTTTGTACTTTTTACTTGGAAAAGCTTTTTTATAACTTTCAATTCCTTGCTCTAAAAGTGCTTCTCCGTTTGCAAGCAAATATGTTGAATCGTCTGCGTTGGCAATTAAAAGTCCAGTATAGATTTCACCTTTGTAAAAAAAAGTTTTTGGGCTTTCTTTTGTTTCTGGATGCTCAGCCGCCAAATCAATAAATTCTTTGGCTTTGAACAATGCTTTTTTTCCAGCTTCCAGGTTATTTTCACCGGTCATCATCATTCTTGCCAAAATATCAGCGTACTTGTTGTATTCCAATGCAGCAGAAGTTTCGTTCATTTTTTGAGAAAATGAATTGAAAGTCAACAAGATACTTCCTGCAAAAAATGAAATTTTAAATAGTTTATTTTTCATCGTTCTAAGTTTATTTTTTATAAGATGCTTAAAAAGCAATTATTCCACATCGCTATTTTCAATATCCGTGCCAGTTTCAGAATCTTCTGCAGAATCATCTCCTAAAATCTCTGGATTTTCGCCAGTAATTTCCAATCCTTCTACATCTTCGATTTCCTCTTCATCTTCAGATCTTGGAACTCTTGCTACTGCTGCAATCGCCGCGGTACCTTTCAAGTTGATCAAACGCACACCTTGAGCAGCTCTTCCCATCACGCGGATAACATCCATGTGCATACGAATCGTGATACCAGCTTTGGTGATAATCATCAAATCATCCTCGTCATTTACGCTCTTAATCGCCAATAATGGACCAGTTTTTTCAGTGATATTCAAAGTTTTCACACCTTTTCCACCTCTGTTTGTTACTCTGTAAACTGGTTCACCATCTTCAGGATCATTCAAGAATGAACGTTTTCCGTAACCTTTTTCTGATACAACCAATACAGTTTCAGCAGCTTTGTCAATTACGCAAACCATTCCAACTACTTCATCACCCTCGATAGTCATGTTTACACCACGAACTCCAGAAGCATTTCTTCCCATCGGACGAACTTTTTCTTCGTTGAATCGAATTGCTCTACCAGATTTGGTGGCCATCACGATTTCATTCGTTCCGTCGGTCAATTTTGCTTCCAATAATTCATCGTTTTCACGGATTGTGATGGCATTGATACCATTGATTCTTGGACGAGAATATGCTTCCAATGAAGTTTTCTTGATGATTCCTTCTTTGGTACACATGATAATGAAATTGTTTTGAACGTATTCTTTATCCGTTAAATCTTGAACTTTTACATAAGCTTTCACTTTGTCATCTTGTTCAATATTCAATAAGTTTTGAATCGCTCTTCCTTTAGATAATTTATTTCCTTCAGGAATTTCATAAACACGCATCCAGAAACATCTACCTTTTTCGGTAAATATCAATAAGTAATTGTGATTGGTTGCATCAAATAAATGCTCCAAGAAATCTTTGTCACGAGTAGTAGAACCTTTAGAGCCCATTCCACCGCGATTTTGAACTTTGTATTCTGTTAAACTTGTACGTTTAATATATCCTGCATGAGAAATAGTGATAATTACTTCTTCATCAGGAATCAAATCTTCCATGCGCATTTCGCTTGCAGAATATTCGATTGTTGAACGACGAGCATCACCATATTTATCTTTCACATATTGCAATTCATCCTTGATAATTTGCATTCTGCGATCTTCATTTGCTAAAATATCTTTCAAGTCAGCAATTAAAGCCATTAAATCAGCATATTCAGCTCTTAGTTTATCTTGTTCAAGACCTGTTAATTGTCTCAAACGCATTTCAACAATTGCTCTTGATTGAATATCGCTCAAGGCAAAACGTGCAATTAAATTTTCTCTCGCTTCTTCAGGGCTTTTAGATGCACGAATGATTTTGATTACTTCATCAATGTTATCTGAAGCAATAATTAATCCTTCTAAAATGTGCGCTCTTTCTTCCGCTTTTCTTAAATCAAATTTCGTTCTGCGAATAATTACTTCGTGACGGAAATTGATGAAGTGCATGATCATGTCACGCAAAGTCAACATTTCTGGTCTTCCGTCTACTAATGCAATATTGTTTACTGAAAATGAAGTTTGTAGAGAAGTGAATTTAAACAATTTGTTTAACACCACATTTGAAATTGCATCGCGTTTTAATTCATAAACGATACGCATTCCATTTCTATCAGACTCATCTCTAATATCAGAAATTCCTTCAATTTTCTTGTCATTAACTAAATCAGCAGTTTTCTTAATTAACTCTGATTTATTAATTTGATAAGGAATTTCAGTGACGATAATTTGCTCACGACCATTAGATTCTTCAATCTCTGTTTTCGCACGCATTACGATTCTTCCACGACCAGTCAACAACGCATCACGAACACCTTCGTATCCGTAAATAATTCCTCCTGTAGGAAAATCTGGTGCTTTGATATAATTTAATAACTCTTCAGCTTCAATGTCTTTGTTATCAACGTATGCAATACAACCATCAATAACTTCTGATAAATTATGAGGCGCCATATTTGTTGCCATACCTACTGCAATCCCTGATGCACCATTTATTAAAAGGTTAGGAATTTTTGTTGGCATCACTGTTGGTTCTTGCAAACTGTCGTCAAAGTTTGGAGCGAAATCAACTGTTTCTTTCTCCAAATCGTCCAACATTTCCTCTGCAATTTTGCGCAAACGTGCTTCCGTATAACGCATTGCTGCAGGACTATCGCCATCCACTGAACCAAAGTTTCCTTGTCCATCCACTAAAGGATAGCGCAAAGACCAAGGTTGAGCCATTCTGACCATTGTGTCATAAACCGAGGAATCACCGTGTGGGTGATATTTACCCATTACTTCACCTACAATTCTCGCTGACTTTTTGTGAGGTCTGTTTGAATAAACCCCCAAATCTTGCATACCATATAATACACGTCTGTGAACAGGTTTGAAACCGTCACGTACATCAGGAAGTGCTCTTGAAACAATTACGGACATCGAATAATCGATGTACGCAGATTTCATTTCATCTTCAATGTTAATTTGTATTATCTTTTCTCCATCTGCCATGTTGTCACATATTTATTTATGCACATTTATTGTGCGTTAAAGCAAGCACCGAAATTAGTTATTTAAAGCCTAGCTTCAACAATCAAAAAAGGCATTTTATAAACAAAAATCTGTGGAAAATCGCTATTTTAATGGAGTTATTAACAATTGTAAAAATTGAACAATTAAATTGACTTCTTCGACTTTTATTTTTAGTTGGGCTTTATACATTTATCAAAATTCCAAAAAACAGAAATTAGCAGTTTACTTTAAAATAATTAAAATAGATTAATTTCATCGTTTTACGG
>JBFYPS010000358.1:0-8633 GCA_041303135.1 Crocinitomicaceae bacterium
ATCCATTTCTGCCTAAATATTCGCTAAAATCACAGCAAAAATCCTTACTTTTGTTTAAACTTTCAATCATGGATTTTCAATTAGTTTCAGATTTTTCACCAACTGGAGATCAGCCAGAAGCAATCAAACAATTGGTGAAAGGTGTTTTGGATGGCGTTGAGCATCAAACTCTTTTGGGTGTGACTGGAAGTGGAAAAACGTTTACAGTGGCCAATGTGATTGAACAAATCAACAGACCTACTTTGATTCTTTCGCACAATAAAACGCTCGCAGCGCAATTATACGGCGAATTCAAACAGTTTTTCCCAAATAATGCAGTTGAATATTTTGTTTCATACTACGATTATTATCAACCTGAAGCATATTTGCCCGTTACTGATACTTTCATCGAAAAAGATTTAGCCATCAACGATGAACTTGAAAAACTCAGACTTTCTGCCACTTCTGCCCTACTTTCTGGAAGAACAGATGTGATTGTTGTTTCTTCAGTTTCCTGCATTTACGGTATCGGAAATCCAAACGAATTTGAAAAAAGCATTTTGCACATGCGCAAAGGTCAGAAAATTTCACGCAATAAATTTTTACTTAGATTAGTTGAAAACCTTTATTCACGTGCTGTTGATGATTTTAAAAGAGGAACTTTTAGGGTCAAAGGTGACACAATTGACATTTATTTGGCATACGCTGATTATGCAGTAAGATTTGAATTTTGGGGCGACGACATCGAAGGAATTTTTGCCGTTGATCCTATTTCCATGCACAAACTTGATTCTTACGAAGAAATTAATATTTATCCAGCGAATATTTTCGTTTCCAGTCCTGAAACTACGAGAAAAGCCATCGATCAAATTGGTGAAGACATGGTTCTACAAGTCGAAAATTTCAAACGAGAAGGCAAAATATTTGAAGCAAAACGCTTAGAAGAACGTGTTTCGTATGATTTAGAAATGATGCGAGAATTGGGCTATTGCTCAGGAATTGAAAATTATTCTCGCTATTTCGACCAACGTGAACCAGGAACGCGACCTTTCTGCTTGATAGATTATTTTCCAAAAGATTTCCTGATGGTTGTTGATGAAAGTCACGTTACATTGCCTCAAATTCGTGCGATGTATGGCGGAGATAGAGCGAGAAAAATCAATTTGGTCGATTATGGTTTTCGTTTACAAGCTGCCATGGATAATCGTCCTTTGAAATTTGAAGAATTTGAATCTGTGACCAATCAAATGATTTATGTTTCTGCAACACCAGCAGTTTTCGAATTGGAAAAATCTGAAGGTGTAGTCGTTGAACAATTAATTCGACCTACTGGACTTCTAGACCCCAACATTGAAGTGCGTCCAAGTTTGAATCAAATCGATAATTTAATTGAAGAAATTCAATTGAGAATTACACGAGATGAAAGAACCTTGGTAACCACTTTGACTAAAAGAATGGCAGAAGAATTACAAAAATACTTGGACAAAATTGGAATTCCTTGCCGATACATTCACAGTGAAGTTGATACAATTGAACGCGTTGAAATTTTGCGCCAATTGCGCTTGGGAGATTTTGATGTGTTGATTGGTGTAAATTTATTACGTGAGGGATTAGATTTGCCTGAAGTTTCTCTCGTTGCGATTTTAGATGCCGACAAAGAAGGTTTCTTGCGAGATGAACGTTCATTAGTTCAAACTGTGGGTCGAGCTGCACGAAATGTAAATGGTTTGGTGATTATGTATGCTGACAAAATCACGATGTCGATGGAAAAAACCATCAGTGAAACAGCCAGAAGACGTGCGATGCAAATTGCTTACAATGAAGAACATGGATTAGTTCCAACTGCGCTGAATAAATCCAAAGCGCGCATCATGGAATCGACAGTTGTAGCAGACGGTGACTATGAAAATCGCCATCCAAAAGAAGATCCTGATTCCAAATTAATGATGGCAGCCGATCCAGGTGTGGCATATTTGACACCTGAACAATTGGATAAAACAATAGCGTTTACCAAAAAATCGATGGAAAAAGCAGCCAAAGATTTGGATTTTATCGAAGCAGCGAGATTGAGAGATGAATTGTTCGCGCTACAAAAAATGAGAAAAGATTAAACATGACTTTACAAAGAAAAATCATAACTTGGCTCTATGTAATTTATTTGTTGAGTGTTATTACTTTGCTCGTTGTCCCGTTTACTGCAGATTTAGAAATGGATAAATACATTTTTGGAATCAGAAAAGACCATTATGTGCATGCTACCATGTTTTTGCCTTTCATGGGTTATTTTTGGATAACCAATAAAGCACAACAAACTAAAATTGATTTTATCAAATACTATGGACTTGGAATTTTGTTTGCAGCTTTCTGTGAATCATTGCATTATTTCATTCCGTATCGTTCCTTTGATATCCACGATTTCTATGCAAACGTAACTGGAATCTCCACCGGTTTGTTGCTATTTTTATTTAAAAGTCCGAGGATTTAATCAATGGTCGCAATCTCTACCTTGTTGAATTCCTTTTGAATATAGCGCATCCAATTCAGCCAATTCTTTCAATAATTCTGGCGAAGGAGGAATATTTTGCAACTTAGATAAATCAGGTTGTCCAGCATCAACCCAAGCTGTGTACCAAAATGAACCAACTGCAATAATTGCTTTTTTCATTCTGCGTTCAACCATGCCGTTCAACATTTTGTGATAAGCTTGAGAAAATTCGTAAGAATAAGTTTGTATTGTCGTATTACCTCGTTGTTCGTAGGAATATTTTTTATCTGACGGAAATTCAGCAGTCAATTCTTTTTCAAAACGCAACACTGAATCCAACGCATTGTTTGACATTTGAACAGCATCCCAAGTAAAATCCAATGGTTTGGGAATATATTGACCTTTACCAACGAAATAATCGTAATCTTCCATATTGATTTCAACCAAACGACTTTCCCACAAACCATGAATCCCCTTTTGACCAGTCATCTGACCATTGTAGTTTTCCGTCGTGTGCAAAGGAACATGCGCATCGCCAATATAATGTCCAATATCAGCAGAATATTTTAAAATCAAATCAACATTTTTGGCCTCAAAAGCTTTTTGTAATCTCAATTTCATTACTTGAATGTGCCACGGAACAATTCCATAAGCATGCAAAGTATCTTCTGAAAATTTTTCAACTGCTTTGTACCAATTTCTGGGCACCACTTCAAACGGATTTGCGCCGCCAATAGCGTAATGATCAATATCGATAAAATGACATTCAGCTTCGCCTTTTACAGCATATCGACGTTTGTCGGGATCGACTGCATGTTCAGTCAAATATTCAATGTGCTCTTTATAGAAAGCGAACATTTCTGGCGGCAAAGTGAAAATTGCCACGCGATTAATTCTTTTGTGACCTGTAAAACCCCATGCCGCTGCGTTAGAATTAGTTTCAGGTTTAATCATCCCAAAAAGGACGAAAACGATCAAAAATGATCCGAGAAATTTAATCTTGTATTTGAACCAATTTTCCATCTTTCAATATCGGTATTACTTTTGACTGATTGGGTGTCAGACAATACTTGATATCTTCATTCAGGTTCAGATTTTTCAATCTTCTGCGGTGAGAACTGGATTTCAAGAAACCAAAGTAATTATCCTTGGCTGAAAGATACAAATATTTTGCGGCAATTGATGAATCTTCATCAGAAGTAAATTTTCCGGTACTCAACAAATAGTCAGATATGGCACCTGCGCAAATCGTATCTTCTAAATTGAATTTATCTTGCCAACCAGAACATAAACACAATACATTTTTGTCTTGCTTCTCTAACCATTCACACAATGTTTGCAAATTCAAAAATGAACCAACAACCACAATTTCAGCATCTTTGGCAACATCTAAAGATTTTGTTCCGTTTGTTGTTGTCAACACGACTTCTTGCCCGCGAAATTCTTCTCTCATGTAGCTAAATGGCGAATTTCCAAAATCAAAACCTTCCACTATTTGACCTTTTCGTTCAGCACCAGCTAAAAAACCTTTTTGTTTATATTCCCAAGCTTCTTCAACCGTTGGAACGGGAATAATTGCCTTGATTCCGTTATCGAAAGCTGCACAAATCGCAGAAGTTGCTCTCAAAACATCAATAACAACAACAATTTCAAATTCGTCTTTATAATAAGCGTATTCCCCCGGTGTGAAACACACTTCAACATGTTTGCGATTATCCATATTACAAAGTTAAAAAATTTGAAAGCTATTGCAAGACTTAAAGTGAATTAGTGTATTTTAGACACTAAGCTTTTTTCAAAATTTTATAATCGGCAACAAAAGTTCCAAATGGCAAAAATGAAGCAACGAGACACCAAATTGTAGTTTTATTTCCCCACTTTTTATCCATCGCCACCATGAATACCATAATTACATAGCCGATAAACAAAAATCCGTGAATTTTTCCCACTAAAATGTTTGGTTCTGGCATTTCAAAACCATATTTTAAAGTCATTGTTGTCAATAAAGCCAACCAAGAAAAACCTTCTAAAATACCTGTGATACGTAAAATTGTCAATGAATTCATGCTGTTATTTTCTTACAAAAATACTTATTTCTAAAGGATTAATTCTGGATTAATTATTTGTTTACAAATTTTACTTTTCTTCATTTATATTTCATTTGATTCACATCATTTTCACGATTTGACATTCTATTCTTAAAATTGAAATTAAGTAGTCTTAACTCCTAACGATGACCTTTGTACAAAATTCTTATGATGAAAAAAATATTACTTTCAACCCTTATGATGCACCTGTTTTTCAGTGCATTCAGTCAATCAGAAGTCACCAGATATGACTTCAACTCCAACCCAGATGATGCAAATACTGCCACCGGAATTTTAACTCCAGCGGTTGGAAATTCAAGTATCGACATTCTTGGAGGAATTTCTCAAACTTTTGCTTCTGGAAATTCCAATGATTTGAATTTAACAGATAATTCAGGTTTACAAACAACAGGATATCCTGCGCAAAGTTCATCTTCAGAAACTGCTGGAATTCAAATCAATGTTAATGCTACAGGGAAAAATAATTTGGTTTTGGATTTATGGCAACGTCTCAGCAACAGCGCTTCAAATACTTGGAAACTCCAATACACTGCCGACAATACCGGACTTTCAACAAGTGGGAATGTGGTTTGGACAACCGCTACTACCTTTACTTTTGTTCCACAACCTTCTGGAACTGGTGATACTTGGTACCAAAGAATATACAATTTTTCAACAGTTACAGCGCTCAATAACAATCCAAACGTTGCTTTCAGAATCGTTTCTGCTTTTGATCCTTTGGCTGGACAATATGTTGCAGCTCGCTCAACAAGTACTTACAGTACCACTGGAACTTCTCGATTTGATTTAATTTCTGTTACTGAAGCTGGTGCTAACGCTTCAATCGCATCCGCTTCAAATTTTCAAATTGTAGATGAAAATGCAGGTCAAATTCAAGTTCCAATAACAATTTCAAACGCCAACAACGCAATTTCTAAAGTGGTAATCGGACTTTCAACATATTCAGATGCAACAATCGACAACGATTTTTCATGGACAACAGATACTTTGACAATTCCAGCTTCTTCAAATGGAACTTTCAATTTCCCTTTAACAATCATTGATGACAATATTGCAGAAAGAGCTGAAAAAATCATTGTAAAAATTATCGGTGGAATTAATATTACAATTCCAACTACAAATAATTACCAAATCATTTACATCAAAGACAATGATTACACTACTCCAACGCCAACCAATGAATTGAATATGAATTTACTTTCAAGCTTTTCAAATGGTGCCTCAGGAACAAATTCAGCGGAAATTGTTGCGTATGATTCAAGTAACTTTAGATTGTATATCGCCAATAGCATCGGTAAAAAGTTAGATATTGTTGATTTTTCAAATCCTTCAACTCCAATATTGTTGAATAGCATTTCTGTTGTTAATTATGGAAATATCAATTCTGTCACTGTTCACAATGGATTGGTTGCCATGGCAATTGAAAACACAGATGCTCAAACAGATGGTTTTGTCGTATTTTTAGATGGTGATGGAAATTACATCAATCAAGTTACTGTAGGCGCAATGCCTGACATGATCACTTTCAATAAAGACTACACCAAAATTTTAACAGCCAACGAAGGCGAACCAAATTCAACGTATTCAGCAGATCCTGAAGGTTCAATCTCTATTATCGATTTAACGGCAGGCATCGCGAACTTGACCAATTCAAATGTGACGAACATTGGATTTACAGCTTACAATTCTCAAGCAGCAAGTTTAATCGCGCAAGGAATCAGAATTTTCTCAACCAGCGCAAGTGTTGCACAAGATTTTGAACCAGAATATATCACTATTTCAACTGACAACTCCAAAGCTTTTGTTGCTATTCAGGAAAATAACGCAATGGCAGTGATTGATTTAGCTACTTCAACCATCGATACAATTTACGCTTTAGGCTACAGCGATTATTCATCTGGAAATGGAATGGATGCTTCTGATCAAAGTACAGCTGTATTAATTGGAACGGCTCCCGTAAAAGGTGCTTACATGCCTGATGCGATTGCATATTCAACTATCAATGGTCAAGGTTATGTTTTTTCTGCTAACGAAGGTGATTCAAGAGAATTTGGATCAGTAGTAGATGCAGCAAGAATTTCAACCTTAACTTTGGATTCAACAGCTTTCCCAGACCAAAATATTTTGAAAAACAATAAATTTATTGGTCGTTTGAATGGTTTGAAATATTCTGGAGATACAGATAATGATGGCGATTTAGACGTTATTCACACAATGGGAGGACGTTCTTTCAGCATTTGGAATGCGACTTCTGGTCAATTGGTTTTCGATTCTAAAGATTTATTGGAGCAAATTACAGCTACACATCCTGCAACCGCTGCGTTCTTTAATGCATCGAATTCTACAGGAAGTGCAAGTTTGAAAAACAGAAGTGACGACAAAGGTCCTGAGCCAGAAGGTGTAGCAACTGCTTTCATCAATGGTTCAAACTATCTTTTTGTTTCGTTAGAAAGAATCGGAGGTGTTTTGACTTTTAATGTCGATAATCCTGCAAATCCAATTTATGTTGGGTACTACAACAATAGAACACTTGCCGGTAGCGGTCCAGATTTGGGTGCTGAAGGAATTATACACATTACCGCAGAGGCTTCGCCAAATGGAAATGAAATTGTGATATTGGCAAATGAAGTAAGTTCTACTTTATCTGTTTATCAGATCAATACTTGTGCGCAACTTTCTGGAGCTGAATTAGTAGCTACCACAGACACAATTTGTGCTGGAGAAACGAGTGTGCTTTCTTTCCAACCAACAACTGGAACAACTTTCGATTGGATCAAAGACAATACAATCATTCCAAATCAAGCAAACAATACATTAGATATCACTGAACAAGGAAATTACAATTTGTATATTGAAAACTCAACCTATGCTTGTGTAGATTCTTCCAATACCATTTCAATTGTTGTAAACGAATTGCCAACAATTTCTGCAATAGCTTCAGATTCTTCAATTTGCGTGGGTCAATCAGTGACTTTCAACGGTCAAGGTGCTACGACTTATACTTGGGACAACAACGTTACCAATGGAACTTCAATTAATCCAACTACAAGTGGAACTTACACCGTAACTGGAACAGATGCAAATGGTTGTGTGAATACTGACGATGTAACATTAGTAGTAAATAACTTACCAACAGTTTCAGCAGTTGCTTCAGATTCTACAATTTGTGTTGGTCAATTAATAACTTTCAGCGGTCAAGGTGCAGCGACATACAATTGGGACAACAATGTTACAAACGGAACAGCAATTTCTCCAAATGCAAGTGGAACTTACTCCGTAACTGGAATAGACGCAAATGGTTGTGTGAATACGGACGATGTGGCAATTGTAGTTAATAACTTGCCAACAGTTTCAGCAGTAGCTTCTGATTCTACAATTTGTGTTGGTCAATCGATTTCTTTTAATGGTCAAGGCGCTGCAACATACACTTGGGACAACAGTGTTACAAACGGAACAGCGATTTCGCCAACAGCAAGTGGAACTTACACCGTAACTGGAACTGATGCAAACGGTTGTACGAATTCTGATGATGTTGCAATTGTGGTAAATAACTTGCCAACAGTTTCTGCAGTAGCTTCTGATTCTTCGATTTGTGTTGGTCAACCAATCACTTTTAACGGTCAAGGCGCTGCAACTTACACTTGGGACAACAGTGTTACAAACGGAACAGCGATTTCGCCAAATGCAAGTGGAACTTACACCGTAACTGGAACTGATGCAAATGGTTGTGTAAATACAGACGATGTTGCAGTTGTAGTTAATAACTTGCCAACAGTAGATTTAGGAACAGATATTACCGTATGTGATTACGAAGCACCAATTACATTGAATGCTGGTTCACAAACTTCTTATCTTTGGAATAACAATGCAACAACTGCTACAATAAACGTAACAACTTCTGGAACATATTCAGTAACAGTAAGCAACGCTGCTGGATGTTCAAATACGGACGAAATTGTAGTTAATTTGCAAGATTGCGCTGGAATTGTAGAAACGCAGATTTTCGCCAATATTTATCCAAATCCAACATCAGGATTGGTGAACATTGATTTGTCAATGAC
>JBFYPS010000359.1:0-28295 GCA_041303135.1 Crocinitomicaceae bacterium
AAAAAAAGATATTAGGACACTAGGATTTTATGATATTAGGACTTTTGATTTTTGTAAAAATTGAAATTAATCTAAAAATTTGGAAACGGCAACATAAATCAAAGTCTTAAAGTTGCTTAGCAACGTGTCCTAAAATCTTAATATCTTAAAGCGCAGCGGGTCTTTTTTAATAAGCGCGTTCGTTTTTACCTTCAACGAAATTAATAAATGCACGGTTGACCACTTTATTTCCACCTGGTGTTGGATAGTTTCCTGTGAAATACCAATCTCCCAAGTGATCTGGAATGGCTGCATGTAAGTTTTCTATTGTTTGATATACAATTTCAACTTTTGCTTGTATGTTTGCAGGAGTTAACAATTCAGCGATTTTTGCAGAAATCTCTTCCGCTGTGAAAGGCGCATAAATTTCTTTGACGTAATTTTTGATTTGCTCTTTCGGCAATTTGGCTTGATCCAAACATTTTCTATAAACATCGTCAATGATGTGTCCTTTTCCTTGTTCTTTCAGTAATTGAATGGCAGCTTCGAAAGCAATAAAATCTCCCATTTTCGCCATGTCGATTCCATAACAATCAGGATAACGAATCTGCGGAGCTGAAGAAACAACAACGATTTTCACAGGTTCAAGTCTGTCCAAAATACGCAAAATACTTTGCTTCAAAGTGGTTCCACGAACGATACTATCGTCAATTACAACCAAATTGTCTTTTCCTCGAACGACTGAGCCGTAAGTGATATCGTAAACATGCGCCACTAAATCGTCGCGTGCATCATCTTGCGTGATGAATGTTCTCAATTTTGCATCTTTGATCGCGATTTTTTCAATGCGCGCTCTTTGGTAGATGATTTCTTTCAATTGTTCCGGAGTAGGATTTGCTCCTAAATCCAAAATTGCTTGAAATTTTCTATCGTTAAGGTAATCTTCCAATCCCTTAATCATCCCATAAAAAGATGTTTCTGCAGTATTTGGAATGAATGAAAAAACGGAATTATCTAAATCATAATCAACAGATTTCAATACTTGATTCACCACCAATTTCCCCAAATTGATACGTTCTTTGTAGATATCGATATCGTTTCCTCTGGAAAAATAAATGCGCTCAAAAGAACAACTTTTTCTTTCTCGAGGTTCGTTGATTTTAACTTCATTTACAGCACCTGATTTTTTGATAATCAAAGCGCTACCTGGAGTCAATTCTTGTACTTGGTCGTATTTCAAACGGAAAGCAGTTTGAATTACAGAACGTTCAGATGCTACAACGCAAACTTCTTCATCTTCATACCAAAATGCTGGACGAATTCCAGAAGGATCGCGCAAAACAAATGCATCACCATGACCAAATAATCCTGCCATTGCATAACCACCATCCCAATCTGAAGAAGCTCTTTTTAGGATTTTTTCGATGTTTAAATTTTTGGCAATGCGCTCATAAATTTCAGGAATGGAGAAACCTTGTGCGGTCAAAGATTGCAACATTTCGTCGTTTTCTTCATCCAAAAAGTGACCTATTTTTTCCAATACGGTAACTGTATCGGATTTCTCTTTTGGATGCTGGCCGATTTCTAACAAGACATCAAAAAGTTCGTCAACATTGGTCAAATTAAAATTTCCGGCAACAGCTAAATTTCTAGTAATCCAGTTATTTTGTCTTAAAAATGGGTGACAACTTTCAATGCTATTTCTTCCAAAAGTTCCATATCTCAAATGTCCCAAGAAAAGTTCACCAGTAAAACCAGCGTTTTTTTTCAGGTATTCAACATCTTTCAATTTGGAAGCATCTTCTTCCTCGATTTGTTTGAATCGACTGTTGATGTGGTCAAAAATGTCTTGAATTGGTTTGCTGTCGATAGAACGGTAGCGAGAAATATAACGCTCGCCAGGCTGCATGTCAAATTTAATATTTGCCACACCAGCTCCGTCTTGTCCGCGGTTGATTTGTTTCTCCATCAAAAGATGCAGTTTGCTCAAACCGTAAAAGGCAGTCCCATATTTTTCGAGATAAAATTGAAGGGGTTTTTTCAATCTTAACAGTGCTATTCCGCACTCATGTTTGATCGGATCACTCATGGCTCTTCCTGAAATTTTTTGCAAAGATACTTATAAAATGCAGGGATTACAATTTAAGGAAAGGAATAAAAAAGAATTCAGCTAAATCAGTTGTAAAAATCTTTCAATCAAGAGATTACTTCTGTTTCATTTCCATCTTCTGTATTTTCAGAAATGTTTTCAATTGCAGCTGTATTTTTCTTTTTTCTTGGGAAGTAACTTCTTTGTCTGATTAAAATCAACACCACACCGCAAGTGATTGCACCATCGGCGACATTCCAAACTGCTGGAAAAACATCTTTGCCGCCCAACCAAGGAATCCAAGAAGGCCAAGTGAAATCGAATTGAAACATATCCACTACATTTCCGAGTAAAAATCCAGCGTGTCGTACTTCTACTTTCCCGTAGAAATCGCAATTGGCAAAAACACCAGAACCTTCCAATTGGTTGAAAGACATACAAGGTTTGAATGGAAAGATAAAATCATAGAACATGGAATCGATGAGGTTACCTGTTGCGCCTGCAAAAATAAATCCAATCGCGATAAGAAACTCCATTTTCATTCCTGCTTTGGCTTGTTTGAACCAGTAATAGCCAATTCCACCAATGGCAATAATTCTGAAAATACTTAAGGCCAATTTACCCCAAATTCCAGAACCAAATGTGGTACCGAAAGCCATTCCTTGGTTTTCAACGTACACAATTTTGAACCAATTTCCAATTAAATTGAGCGGCTGATCCATGGTTGAAACAGAGGTTTTCACCCAAATTTTAATCAATTGGTCTAATAACAAAATAAGGGCCACGACAGCCCCTACAATAATTAATTTTTTTCTCACAATGTTATTTTTGAGCGTTTTTGGCATCGATGCTAAGTGTAGCATGAGGTACCAAACGCAATCTTTCTTTTTGGATTAATTTTCCTGTAACACGACAAATTCCATACGTTTTATTTTCAATGCGCATTAAAGCACTTTGCAAATTTTGAATGAATTTTTCTTGACGTGCACTCAATTGCGCAACTTCCTCACGAGAAAGCGTTTCAGAACCATCTTCCATCATGTTGAAAGTACGACCTGTATCATCTGTTCCGTGATTATCACTGTTTGAAAGTGAACTTTTCAACATGTCATAATCCTCTTGCGCTTCTTTCAACTTTTCGTTGATTAATATTTTGAATTCTTCCAATTCAGCATCGGAATATCTTGTTTTCTCCTGTGACATATTTTTCTACTTTTTTGAGACTTTCGTCTCTTTCACTACTGCTGACAAATATAATTCAAAATTATTTGGAATAACTACTAAATTATACCACTTTATCAACAATTTATGTAAATTTAATATTTAGTTTGATTTAAGTATATTTTTCATATGTGTTTATTATTCAGTTGTTTGTGTCTAATTTGTCAATTCTAAAATTCCTGTTACTTTGTTAACTTTTAAAAATTAAACGTTTTTGCATTTAAATTGTACAACTTTAAAATTCAAATTGAATTATGATGAGAATTAAAAAATGCTTTTCAATCGTTATATTATGTTTAGTGTATCTCAATCTTTTTGGTCAAGTGCAAGAAAGAGAAATGGTGCCGTTGACTCCGATTTTTAGTCAAACAGTTTCAGTCAATTCTGAACGCCCTTATTTTGAGATCAAAAATCTAAACTTGTTTCCTGACAATGAGTTATTGATATACAACAGATGGGGAAATGAAATTTTCAAAGCTTCTCCGTACTTGGGAAATTGGAATTGTACAGTTAAAGGCAAAACCAAAAAAGAACCTGACACTTTAATTGAAAGTGGTACTTATTTTTACATTTTCATAGATAAAAAAACGCAAGAGAATTACCAAGGATATTTTAATTTCTTGCGCTAATCAAATTTGACTGGAAAGATGAAATAGGAGCGGACTGCGCGTCCATTGTTTATCGCTGGAATCCATTTTGGCATTGATTTCACAACTCTTAGGGCTTCTTTGTCGCATTCAGGGCAATTAAATGCACTTTTAACTATTTGAATATTGGATAACATTCCGTCTTTTTCAACGACCAATTTTATATAACACTTCTGAAAAGCTTTTTCTTCTGCCTGCACAGGTTTTTGAAGTATTTTTGAAATGTATAAATTCATTTTTTCTGGTCCTCCAGGAAATGATGCCGCAACTTCTGGAACGTCATAAATTTTTTCTTCGTCTTGAATATATTCTGGTTCAGGAACTGCGACTTGGAAATCTAAACCCAATCGTTCTTCAATTGTTTTCACTTCCAATTCGATTTCTTGAAGATCTTTTGGATTACTCTTTGTGGCAATGTAGATATAGGTTTCATAATCTTTTCCACTTTTGAAAATAATTGTGTCACTTTTTTTGATCGAAGAAACTTTAATCATTCCTTCTTTGTCTGTTATACCAATGCTTGCTTTATCGACAATTACATCAACATTTGCAATTGGAATTCCTTCACCATCAGTGACTAAAAAAGTGGTTTGTGCTTGCAGAATATTTACAAATAAACTTACAATTAGCAATGAAATTAAATTTTTCATAAGCAAGAAAAAGAACAACTTTTGAAGTTGCATTTAACCAAATGTACGATATTTAATCAGACTAAAAAATTTAATTTTAATCTTGTTTCACCACTTTGAAAGTTGAAATTTTTTCACCTTGTTGCAACTGAATTAAATAAATTCCAGGAGAAAAATTTCCAAAATCAACACTTGTTGCATTCGTGCTTTTAAAGATATTTTTCCCTGCAAAATCAAATATTTCGACCTTAAATTCACCGGATTTTGAATCAATGTGAACGATGTTTTGCGTTGGATTTGGATAGATTTTAAAGTCTTCATTTTCATTTTCTTCTATCGACAAAGAACTTGTACAAGGTACAAAATTCACTACATCATCCCACAAATCTGATTGTGCTGTTCTCAATCCGCACTGATTTCCGTTCGGCGTTGCTTTGATTTCCAAATAGCAATCTGAAGCGGCATTGTATTGAGGCCAAGCGACTAAATCTGTCCCATTTGGATTTCCTGTTTTTGCAAAATTTATCCAATAATTCAACATATTTACTTGAACAGAATCGTCTGCTGGTTTGAATAATATTCCAGAACCTGCAGTGGCATTTTCCCAATTGTTGAATACATAAAAAAGTTCCATTCCGTGGTAACTTCCATAATTTGCAAGAGCCGCCAACGTATGTTTGTGGCTGAAAAAATACCTCCAAACTGGTTCAGTTTGATTTTGACTTACGCATTGCGCTGTTCTTCTTGTAGTTGCTGTGAATTGTGAATCCGTCAACAAACCAATATAAGATTGTTTGGCTTGCGTTGCGTTTGATCCTGGAGGATACAACGCGGTTGCAGTCGCCTGATTTGCAGCAGGAACGGACGCATTTATTAATGCTGTAACCATTGCGGGAAGCACTGTTTGCGGAGCTGACAAACTCATTTCATCTGCATTTGAACCAATAATCAAAGGAACTTTGTTGTAAACACCGCTTTGAATGGTTTGTAAAGGATAATTTGAAAAAACCAAATTGTCGATGACTGGTTGCCATGCCAATTGCACTGCGCCACCTGAAAGGGGAGAAGTTTCGTATTTCACCAAACTATCGCTTGGCAATGATCGCATATAAGCAATTTTTTGAACGTCATTTCCTGTGGTTGTAAAGTCTGCGACATAATTAATTCCTTTCGTTTTCGAATCGCTGTAAGTATTTACAACCGGCATCGCACTTTGGATACAAGCACGTTGAAACAAACCAGCGGCAAGTGGCGTCGTGAGCAAGTTTCCAACGTTGATTCCGCCGGCACTTTCACCAAAAATCATCACTTTGGTCGGATCACCGCCAAAATTAGCAATGTTATTTTGTACCCATTTCAAGGCTAAAATTTGGTCTAAAACGGCATAATTTCCTGCAGTTCCATTCGCGTTTTCAGGTTCTAAACCTGGGTGAACTAAAAATCCCAAGGGACCCAATCTGTATTGAATTGTTACAATCACTGCATCGCCTCGTTCCGCCATGTTTTTACCGAAATACATTTGCGTTCCTCCATTTACTTCATTCGCGCTTCCTTGCTGATTTCCACCGCCGTGGATAAAAACCAATACAGGTCTCATTCCAGCGCCCACTTGTGGCGTCCAGACATTCAAATACAAGCAATCTTCATTTCCAACAATCGTCGAAGTTGTATCGCCTTGTTGAAAAACTTTCTGAGGACAAACGGGCGCAAAACTTGTTGTTGCTAAAGTATTTGCCCAATTGGTAGGATTTTCTGGTGCCTTCCATCTCAAATTATTGACAGGCGGTTTCGCATAAGGAATTCCTAAAAATTGAATTACATTTCCATTTTGAGCACCTTGAATGGAACCGAATTGTGTGGAAACGGTTTGTGCTTGAATTGCACCAACATTGGCGAGTATCAAAAAGACGACAGAAAGTATTCTTGTATTCATATTTGTTTATTTATGAGATAAATGTAGCAAGAAAAACAAATCGAAAATTGAAATGGATTTGATTTAACAAATAATCAGCTAGATTTTAACAAAAAGCTTTTATTTTCTTTAATCTTCCACATTGAACGGAATAACAACACTGTAAAATGAATCTATTGCCTCGCCGTTTTTTATTGCAGCTTGCATTTTCGGCATTGTCATAACCAATCTAATACTTTCTTGGTCACAGGCCTCGCATTGAGGCACACCTCGAATTACTTTCGGAGAGTTAATAATTCCTTCTTTTGAAACTTGAAACAAAACAATTGATTTTCCAGCAAAATGTTGCTTTCCATTTACAGTGGGGAGAAGTAAATTTTCTCTCAAAAAGGATTCAAGCGCGGCTTTTCCACCAATAAATTCAGCGTTTTTATCCGTAGGTTTTTGATTTTTTAAATTTTCGTTCTCTGTTACTGTGGCATCAAAATCAGCATTTTCTTCATTTCTATATGACGACTGAGGTTGAAATAATTGAAAATATTCTTGAGGGTATTTTTTCAGCTTGTAGTTTGCCATGAAATCACTTTCTACTTTAGCAAAAAGGGCTTCGTTTTTCAATTTTGTGCTGCGTAGTTTAAGATATGAGGTCAATAATGAGTCATAAAACAATGGAATAAAAGCATTTACTTGGATATATTTTTCTTGGTAATCAGTTAAGCAAACGTTGTAATCCGCAATTTTTTTATTTAACAATTCGATTTCCCTTAATTGGTTTTCCAAATCACTTTTTTCTAAAAGTTGAAATTCGGTTTCAGCAGAAAAAAAAGTTTTGTAATCACATTTTTTCTCCACAAAAGTCTTACTGTCATTGTTTAGTAAAACTTGTATGGATTCATATTTTGTTGAATCGTAAGTTTTCAATTTTAAATAGTTGAATTTGAAAACCACATCTTGATTTCGGTCATAATATCGGACGTAGAAAGCCTCTAATTCCAGTAAATTTTTTCGTAAGCTATCAGTGACTTTATATGCTTTATTATTTGATTTTGTTAATTCTTCATATTTCCGAAAATTCAAATCATAATTATTTTTAGCCGATTCAATTTGCTTCCTCAAATTCTGGCTAGACGCTGTTTTTGCAAAAATGCAAAGAATGAGAATCAATGATTTTTTAAGCATATCATCAAAATAAATTTTCAAAACTTGCACTAAAAGTAGTAAATAAAAGCAAAAAAAAAGGACAATTACCAACCGTAATCATCCCTTTAAGAGTGAGATATTATTTTTTATTTACCGCCTTTTTTAGCTGTTGCGATGATTTCATCTGCCATTTTAACGTAAGCATTGTCGCCGTCTGCTGTCGCTAATTTTTTCACGATCTCTGCTGTTGCCATCGCGTTTTTGTAGTCTTTCAATTCCAATTGGATTTTAGCTTTCAAATTCCCAACCCAATAAGCATCAGGATTTAATTCAAATGCTTTTGTTGCCCAATCCAAGGCTTGTTTCATGTCTTTTTTGTTGTCGTAATAATACGAAGCTGCTGTATAAAATGGTCTCGCGTCTTTTGCCATTGTTGTTTCAATGTTTTTCATCACGCGCTCATCTACTTCTGTCGTGATATCAAAAGCTACCACTGTATTTTCCCAAGACATTTCCAACGTTGCTTGAAGCGGTTTTAAATTGGCGAAATCGATGGTAAAAGTTTCCGTTTTTTCTGTTTTGGTTTTCACAGCTGCTTTGAAACGCATCAAATCTTCTGCTTCAGAATATCCAAAAGCGCCACTCAATTTGGTGTTTTTGTTCAAAATAATTGTCCATTCTGTTTTGCTAGGAATTGTAAACAAAGAATAAGTTCCAGCTGGTACTGCTTTACCTTCAATTTTTACATCTTCACCAAATGTGATTTTTGTACAAGCATTCGCACCAGTTCTCCAAATGGCATCAAATGGCACGACATCACCAAAAACAACTCGTCCGCGAGCGCTTGGTCTGCTGTATTCAACAGTCAATTCTGTTAAACCAAAGTTTTGTTTTACTGTTGAAAAAGGACTTAAAGAAGGTGTTTTGATCGATTGTGCTTGGCTGTTAAAACCAAATCCAACTGCGACAAATACTGTCAAAAATGCTGAGATAACTTTTTTCATTTTGATTTTTTTTAATTTATTGAAGTGTGAAATTACGAAATATTCGGGATTCCAATTCTTTTTAGAAACAAGTTGAATTCAGAATTGTTTTGAAAGGCAATAAAAGATGAATCAGTTGATTATCTCGAGCGTATTTTATCCTTTTTTGAAACTTTTCATTGGATCTTCTAAAAACCAGAATATCCCAACAAATAGCAACAACAAGAAATTATTGAAGAAAAATTTCACGATTCCTCCAGGTTCAAAACTGAACCAAGTTGAAATCCAGAAAAGCAACAAACTGCTTCCTAGATAAACTACAAATTTGCGTAAATTGTATTTGATTGGATAATATTTTTGTCCGAGTAAATAAGACGCAACCATTTGAGCACCATATACAATCATCGTTGCCCAAGCGCATGCCATGTAGCCATATTTTGGTATAAAAAGCAAATTGATAATAATTGTCAAACTCGCGCCACCAATGGCAATGTAAGCACCAAATTTGGTTTGTCCGCTCAGTTTGTACCAAATACTTTGATTGTAATAAATTCCTAAAAAAATGTTTCCAAGCAACAAAACGGGCACAACGCTTAAACCAACCCAATAGCTTTCTTTGCTGATGAAATGCTTGAAAATATCAATGTTCAAAGTCACTAATAAAAACACGACGCAAACCATCGCAATGAAATAGTTCATGACTTTGATATAGACTTTGTTTTTGTCTTGATTTTTAGCCTGTGAAAAGAAAAATGGTTCCGCGGCATAGCGATATGCTTGCAATAAAATCGTGACCAACATCGCCAGTTTGTAGCATGCGCTGTAAATCCCTACTTGAATCATCGAATATTCAATCGAATGTCCACTCGCGTGTGTAACGTGTTTGAGCAAAATTCGGTCGATGGTTTCATTGATAATTCCCGCAAAACCAGCAATGACCAATGGTGCTGCATATTTGAGCATTTCCTTGGCAAGTTCAACATTGTAGGTCCATTTTAGGTACAAAAAATCTTTGTACAACATCACAGGTTTCACCAAAGAAGACAATAAATTGGCTATCAAAATAAAGAAAACAGCTTCTTCGGGATTGCTTCTATCGACCACAAAACCAATCAAAATCACATTGAGTAAAATATTGACTCCGATGGATGTAAATTGAATGGTTGCAAATTTGACTGCTTTTTCTTCAGCGCGCAGTTTGGCTAAAGGCAAGCTTGTCACCGCATCAATGCAAACGATAGTGATGAGTAAAATAATGTATTCATTGTGATCTGAATACAGCATCGCATTGGCAATGTTTTGATTGAAAAAAATCATGATCGCAAAAAATGCAATATTGATTCCGATGACGGTGAGAAAACTATTTCGAAAAACTTCTTCGCGGTCTTCTTTTTCGTGTAAAAATTTGAAAAAAGAAGTTTCCATTCCAAACGTTAGAATGACAATTAAAAACGCAACCCATGCATACAATTCAGAAACGACGCCGTATTTTTCAGGGTCGATTACTTTGGTGTGCAACGGAACGAGCAAATAATTTAGCAGACGTCCCAAAATACTTGGAAGTCCATAAATGGCTGTTTGCCCTAAAAGTTTTTTAATTGGATTCAATTAAGCGCGAAAATTTGGTTTTCTTTTTTCGATAAATGCCGTTGTTCCTTCGTTGAAATCAGCTGTTCCAAAACAAGCGCCAAATTCAGCAATTTCGACTTCAAAACCATTCACACCACTTCTGAAATTGGCATTCACAGCGTTGATTGCGCTTGCAATGGCAGTAGCGGAATTATTTAGGATTTTATTTGCCATTTTTTCGGCAGTTGCATGTAATTCCTCCAATGCACATACATCGTTTACCAATCCCCATTTCAGTGCTTCTTCAGCTGGAATCATTCCTGCAGTGAAAACCATTTCATTCGCTTTTCCACGTCCTACCAATTGCGGTAAACGTTGTGTTCCACCGTAACCGGGAATCAATCCCAAAGAAACTTCTGGAAGTCCCATTTTTGCATTTGATGAAGCAATTCTGATATGACAAGACATCGCCAATTCTAGTCCGCCACCCAATGCAAAACCATTGACAGCAGCGATGACTGGTTTGCTCATATTTTCAATAAAATCAAACAACAAAGCTTGGCCTTTTGCAGCCAATTCCTTTCCTTGCAATGTATCAAAATCAGCGAATTCTTTGATGTCAGCGCCCGCAACGAAAGATTTTTCGCCTGAACCTGTTAAAATCACAACGCCCGTTTTGGAATCGTTGTTTGCTGCGTCTAAAGCCAATCTCAATTCTTGGATTGTTTCTTTGTTCAAGGCGTTCAATTGCGATGGACGATTGATAGTTATCCAAAGAATTTGACCTTTTTGTTCTGCAATAATATTGTTGTATGCCATGATTTGTAAATTTTTCATTGTAAAGATAAAAATATCAGTCAAGGAAAGGATGAAATGAGGGAGGATTTATTTTTTCAGTTCAACATTCGAACAACCTAAAAATCCTTTTTTGATTTAAAAACTATCGTTTGAAAACCCAATTTTTGCAATCTTTTTAAATCTTCTTCCATAGGGATAAATGGATAGGCGATTTCATTGTGGAAGTACATCCATGAAATATTGGCGTATTCAAAATCATTGATTCCAAAAACGATTCTTTTGGGATTATCTTTGCCATTTTTAACGATGAAATTTTGCGCATCAATTCTTGAGATTCGACCAGATTGTTCCATGGTGTCATTCTTAAATCCATAGGCTGTGAGCGTTGGACCTGGTTTGAACATCCAATTTAATACTAACAATGAAAACAAAGCCAAAGCGAAACGACGAACCCAATTTATTTTAATCAATGCTGAAAAATGGGTCAATCCAAACGCGATAATCAGGGCAACAAAACTGAAAACAGGAATTGCAAAAGCGGGCATTTTGGTAGGCACGTAGGTGAAAAATCCGTAAACAAGGATTAAACTTGAAAGCATTAAAAGGATATTTTTCCTCGAAATTTTCGCTAAAAAAAGTGCAACAATTCCAAGTAAAAGCAAAATAAAAAATTCAGTTTGATGAAAGTAAACTGTCTGAATTTGTTCATAATGAAACCAAGCAGAACCTTCGTGTTTTTCAATTACTTCTGAGACATGTTTGGCATTGTAAGCCATTTCGTGCGCTGCTTCGTTAGGAAATTTGATGAAGGTATAAATTTGCCAAGGAATGAAAACCAAGCAAGTTATTCCCAGTGCTTTCACAAAACAGATTGCTTTTTGCCAAAAATGTTCTTGTTTGAGTTGCTGCAAAAGGACAAATCCCCATGCGCCAAAAACGAGTAAACCGACCAACCATTTTGTCAAAATTGCACAACCAGCGAAAACGCCAATCCAAATCAACCATTTTTGTTTTTGAGAATGTTGAAATTCGAACCACGCCCAAAATGAAAATGTGATGTAGCAAAGAAAAATGAAATCATTGTGATCGGTACCAATTCTTCCAGAAACTAATCCGAGCAAGAAACTTGAATGCATCACAAGCAATGCCGCTAGAAATCCTGTTTTTCGATTGATAATCAAGGTTCCTATTCTAAAAATGGAGGCGACCAATAAACCATGAAAAAGTACCGACGGCAATCGCACGGCAAAAACATTGTTTCCAAAAATCTTGATGCTTAATGCCATTTGCCAAGTAAAAAGCGGTTGTTTGTGTAGCCAAACTTGCGCATTGACCCAGTTTTCGGGATTTAAACCCAAAGGTTCGTTTCTAAATAACCTCGGTACAAATGGATTTTCGGATAAATTTTTCCCAACCAAGGCATGAAATTGTTCATCCCAAGTGTAGAAATAGGGCGCGAACATCGCAAAAGCAGCAGCTAAAAAGAATGCTGTGAAAAAAAGTAGAATCGAAGTGAATTTTTGAAATTTGAAATATGAAAAAATGGTAAAACCAAGAAAAATCAGCCAACAAATTAGAAGAATCAAAGAATGATTTCCGATATTTTGGATGGATTCAATCATTTTTTAGCACGCAAGCGTTTGTAGATTTGAATGGCAATCATCAGTCCAACCGCCACGCCAAAAAATCCGAGTGTACCAGTAATCCAATTGAAAGTTGATTTCAAAACAACGAGGAAAACAATGGCAACTAAAAACAAGGTCGCGAGTTCATTCCACAAGCGCAATTGTGTTGATTTCCATCGGAAAATATTTTGTTTGAATTTAACCATGATGTTTTGACACAAAAAATGGTAAACTAAGAGCAATACGACAAAAACCAACTTGATTTGAAACCAGGGCGCATACAAATAACTAGGATTTAGAATCACCATCCAAGTGCCAAAAATGACGGTCAATACCATCGCTGGAGTAGTAATAATCCACCATAATTTCTTCTCCATGATGACAAATTGATTGGAAAGAATTTCTTTTTCAACCTCAGATTTTGCTTGCGCTTCCACATGATAAATAAATAAGCGAACCATGTAAAATAACCCTGCAAACCAACTCACCACAAAAATGATATGTAAAGCCTTAACTGTTAATAAATCCATGGCACAAAAATACTAAAAAAAAGACCCGCTTCGCTTTAGGATTTTAAGATATTAGGACACGTTGCTACGCAACTTTAAGACTTTGATTTTTGTTTCTGCAAAATTTTTAGAATGATTGCAAATAATAAAGAATATCACAAGTCTTATCATCCTAATATCTTAATATCTTAAAATCCTTTTGTCTTGAAAAAAAATACTTTCAATTTGATAATTGATTACTTTTGTATATAATAATAAAACACTTAGTTTAATTTAAACTTTGTTAATCAAATTTAGAAGTTATGTATCCAGAACAATTAGTTGCCCCGATGAAAGAAGACCTTATTAAAGTGGGCTTTAAACAATTAGTAACTCCGTCAGAAGTTGACGCTTCCATTCCAGATTCTAAAGGAACTGTGTTGGTGGTTGTGAATTCTGTTTGTGGTTGTGCAGCAGGAAATATGCGTCCAGGCGTAAAATTATCTTTGTCTAATGATAAAGTTCCTGCGAACTTAACAACTGTTTTTGCAGGTGTTGACGGTGAAGCGGTGGCGCAAGCAAGAAAATACTTTTTGCCATATCCTCCATCATCTCCATCTATCGCGCTTTTCAAAGATGGCGAATTGGTTCATTTCCTAGAAAGACACCATATCGAAGGCGGAACAGCTCAAATGATTGCCGATAATTTGACAGAAGCATACAACGAATTCTGTTAATTCATTGATTCAAATTTTGAAAGGATTGTAAGCTTTAAGTTTGCAATCCTTTTTTTTGTTTTAAAGAATCTTTAAAGCACAAATTTTCACAAATCAAAACATCGAAACCAATGTTTTGTTAATATTGATTCCTTATTATTCATCCAATTAAAATTTAAAAAATGCTCAATTTTGAAATTCACAATCCTACCAAAATCGTTTTCGGAAAAGACCAATTAAGTAAACTTGCGCAATATATTTCAAACGCCACTGATTCCAAAAAAATCTTGTTGGCTTACGGAGGTGGAAGCGCCGAAAAAATCGGCTTATTAGATAAAATTAGAACGGAATTGCACGATTTTGAAATCATCGAATTTGGTGGGATTGAAGCCAATCCAGAATTTGATACTTTGATGCAAGCAGTAGAAGTTTGTCGAACTAGAAATCTCGGATTCATCCTCGCAGTGGGCGGTGGATCGGTGATTGACGGCGTCAAATTTATCTCAGGTGCTATCAATTACGCTGGTGATCCGTGGGAAGTTTTGTTGCGCGAAGAAGGAAAAGTTTTCACTTCTGCCGTTCCATTTGGCAGCGTATTGACAATTCCAGCAACGGGTTCAGAAGCCAACAGTGGCGCGGTGATTAGCCGTTC
Organism: Crocinitomicaceae bacterium; assembly: GCA_041303135.1. Lineage (GTDB taxonomy): Bacteria > Bacteroidota > Bacteroidia > Flavobacteriales_D > Crocinitomicaceae > JAQVCM01. The sequence goes on from JBFYPS010000359.1 coordinate 14,449, forward strand.
GTCTTTGAAAGAAAAACGCACGATGGGTGGACCATTATTTTTTCCGGTTTTCTCCTTTTTAGATCCAACAGTAGTGGCAACTTTGCCGAAACGACAATTGGCTAATGGAATTACAGATGCTTTCATGCACACTTTGGAACAGTATTTAACATACCCAACTGCCAATTTATTGCAAGAAAGAGAAGCTGAAGCAGTGTTGTCAACATTGATTGAGATTGCACCAAAAGTGCTTGAAAATCCTGCCGATTACGAAGCTGCTGCAAATTTAATGTGGTGTGCAAACCACGCCTTGAATGGCAATTTGCGTTGCGGTGTTCCAACGGATTGGTCGACGCACATGATTGGACATGAACTTACAGCATTGTATGGTATTGATCATGCGCAATCGTTGGCAATTATTTGTCCGCGCTTGTTTGAAGTAAAATTCGAAAACAAAAAAGCCAAATTAGAACAATACGGAAAACGTGTTTGGCACCTTACGGGCGATAATGTTGCTGGAGCTACCATTGCGAAAACGGAATCATTTTTCCATTCATTGGGAATCAAAACACACATTTCGGATTACACGTCTGAAGGCAAAGATGCAGCGCAGATTATCAAAGCCCGTTTCGCTGAACGTCAGTGGATTGCCATGGGTGAAAGACAAGATTTAACGCTCGATGAGGTAGAAAAAATCGTGACAAACGCGCAGTAATTTTTTAGAAAAGGATATTGATTGAACACCGTTTGAACTTGGTTTGAATGGTGTTTTTTTTATAGTTTTCTTTAAGTTTTGCCCGCTCTGGGGCAAAGATTTGTAGGTATTCAGTTTTTTAAATAGTTCAGCCCTGCTAGGGCTGTGCGTTGATTTTTAAAATAGTGTAGGTATTGCAGAGGTTTGATTTTCAATTTGTCTTTGTTTTTAAAAATGATTTATTCTTTTGATGGATAACTGTAAATTTTTAATTTATCATTTTTAGCAAAATACAAAGCCTCAGAGAGGCTGAACAATCCTAGAAAAAAATTGTTTTTTTTTCGTTTTTGTTGCCCCAGCGTGGGCAAAACAAAATTTTTATATATTAAGCGATTTTAATCGTGAATCACCATTTCACCAAGCAAGAAGAAATCCATTTTCATCTGATTCATTCCCTTGTTTGTCGGTTTTTGTTTCTTTATAGAAGAGAAGAAGAAAACAGAAGGAAAAAACACCATAATTTAAACTTAGAGTTTTTCTACAAATCGACTACTTATCCAACCAAGTTTGAAACTTTTCGCTTCCTCTTCAGGGTCGTAAAATCTTGAATTGAATATCATTGTTTCTGGTTTTAATGCGACATACCACCAAATTCTTCCAGTAGCATCGGTTTTTTCTGAAAGCGCATAACCAATTGATTCTGATGATATTTTACCCAAAACATTTCCAGTAACAATTTCACCACAATCAAATAAAGTTGTTGTATCATCTAAATTAGTAGAAGTTCTTATGTTGTATTTATTTTGTAAAACCTTAAATTCAAAAGGTTGCTCTAGATAAGAATTTGGCAATTCGGTGTATTTTAAATACTGAAAACTGTTTACGAGCTCAATTTTCGGAATCGATGTTTCATAATTAAATTCATAAATGTAGTTTCGAATAATAAATTCACAGCAACAACCCCAATCTTGAAAGTATATTTTTGAAATTTTGTGGTTAATCATTTCCATCTTGAAAATGCCTTGAAGACCTTCAAAAAGCAGATCAAACGAATTACCTTTATTTAGAAAAAAGTAAATGAAATTTGCTTCGGATCCATTTGGTCCATCAAAAACAATATCATTTAATCCATCATTATTGAAATCGAAAACGTGCAAGCAGGTATCCAAAATTCTTAAATTTGAAGTATCTTCATTCTCTTCGAAATAATAAGAAAATACTTCAGCTTGTTCTTTTTTAAATTTCGCTAGTAAATTATCGTCTTTTTTTTCAATTTCCTTCCATTGAAATTCATTTTTCAGTGGGAAAAATAAATTTTGTTGGGAATATGTAAACTTTGAAAAGGAAAGTAAAATCAAAAAAAGTAGCAAAATTTTCATAGTTTCTCAATTTAAAACTCATTCAAACTTCATTCGAATTTGTTCAGGAGTTAATTTTTGAAGGTCTTCCAACAATTCTTGAAAATCACCATATTCTTGCATTTCCGCAAAATCATTTAACGCATTTAATACCTCAGGAGTTAATTGTTCTTCCCTATCATTGAGTTCATAAGCTGCCATGATTGGGAAAAGCATGGTGTTTTCTTTGGTGTAATCTTTGAAGTTTTTAATCATGTGCATTAACGTAAACGAGGTGTTTTGCAACGCATTCATTAGCAATTCAGAGGAAGTTCCAAAAGTAATTTCTGGTAAATTATTAAGGTTTGAACCTTTTTCATTTGGTTTCATTTTTACGACAATGGTATCGATGTCTTTTTTGCTTAATTGTCCAATGATGATGAGCGCCAATCCTGTGAAGAAGAATAGGAAAATTGCCCAAATTGTATAATCACGGTTGAGTTTTTTGATAATATTTTGACCATAAATCATCAATCCAAAACTAGCAACACCATAAATTGCCAAACTCCAAAAGTTGACTGGCGTTGATGTATAAAAGCCTGGAATGACTACCCTAATAAAAATAAAAAATCCAATTAAGGCAATTCCGAAATAGGTTGTTTTTGGAAAACGAACTTTCGCATTTGAGAATTGGTCCAAAATTTCAGATTCTTCATCAGCCATTGTTTCGATATTAAATGTGGATCACCAATCTCACCAACTCAATTCTCCTATCAGAAACAGCTTCAATGGTGAAATGATATTTACCCAAATCCAATGTGTCGGCAGCTTCGGGAATGGAAGCCAAATGGTGAATTATAAGTCCGCCCAAGGTTTCATATTCATCTGATTCTTCGAAATCAAACTTGTAGTTTTCATTCAGATAATCGATTTCGATGCGGGCAGAAAAACGGTATTCATTTTCGTTGATTTGCTCTTCCAACCAATCTTCCACATCGTGTTCATCTTCAATTTCTCCAAAAATTTCTTCGATCACATCTTCAATCGTCACAATCCCTGCTGTTCCGCCGTATTCATCCACAACGACTGAGATATTTGCAGATTGTTTGGTGAACATTTCCAATAGTTCTTTCCCCGGAATCGCTGCAGGAACAAATGCGATTGGTCGCATAATTTGATTGATTGCAGTTGGTTTTTTGAACATTTCGAACGAATGTACATATCCGATGATATTGTCAATATTGTCGCGGTAAATGATTACTTTGGAAATTCCTTTGGAAACAAAAAGAGTACTCAAATTTTCAATAGAATCATCCACTTCTAAGCAAATGATTTCTGGTCGCGGAACCATGCAATCTCGCGCTCTGATTTTCGAAAAATCCAAGGCATTTTGCAAGATTTGCATTTCATTTCCAAAATCTTCTTCTTCGTTGCTTCGTTGTTTCAAGTCTTGGAGATAATGTTCTAAGTCGACTTTAGAAAATGCTTTTTCAGAATTGGTGATTTCAACACGCATAAGCATGAAAAAGAGCTTACTAATCATCAAAATAAAAGTAGTAGGAATGTATAAAATCCAATATAAAACCAAGGTGGGAATTGCCAAAGTTTTCATAAATCCGTTTGGATTCAACTGAAAAATAGCTTTGGGAGAAAATTCTACCGTAATTAAAATAATCAATGCAGAAATGATGGTTTGAACAATCAACAAACTGATCGAACCTTCGGTGATTCCTATGTGCCAAGCAATGATTGGTGAACCTAATACTTTGGCAATAAAAATGGCAAAAAGCACCAATGCAATATTATTTCCCAAGGACAAAGAGGCAATAAAATTAGTTTCTTTGCTGTAAAAAAAGCCTACAATGCGCCCATTAAGAGAACCTTTGTTTCGATCAAGTTCAATTTTCAATCTATTGGACGAAATAAAAGCAATTTCAACTCCCGAACAAAAGGCAGAAAGAATGAGTGTGCTAATGATTATTATCAGATCGGGTGAGTCCATTTACAAAACTTGCAGTTGGAAAGGTAGTAAAAAAAATGAAAAATGGACAAAAAAATGACACACGATTTGGTTTACTACACAACATCGAATCCAATGTCTTTTCTAAAATAAGCTTTTTCGAATTCAATATTTTCTATCGTTCCATAAGATCTAAGAAGCGCATTTTCAATGTTTTTCCCGTAGGAAGTAATTGCCAAAACGCGTCCTCCAGCTGACATGATTGCAGGTCCATCGGCACTTGTTCCCGCGTGGAAAACCAAACTGTCTGTAACGCTATTCAAACCATAAATCACTTTTCCAGTTTCGTATTCTTCAGGATAACCGCCAGAAACCATCATGACAGTTGTCGCACTTCTTTCATCGAATTGAATGTCTCTTTCTGAAAGTGTATTAGAAGCAACGCCTTCAAATAAATCCAATAAATCAGATTTTAGGCGAGGAATCACAACTTCTGTTTCAGGATCACCCATGCGGCAATTGTATTCAATCACATAAGGTTCGCCTTTCACATTGATAATTCCAAAAAAGATGAAACCTTTGTAAACCAATCCTTCTGCTTTCAAACCTTTGACAGTTGGAATAATGATTTGATTTTCGATTTTATCTTTGAAAGTTGCATCTGCAAATGGAACAGGAGAAACAGCGCCCATTCCGCCGGTATTCAGACCTTTATCGCCTTCGCCGACACGTTTGTAATCCTTCGCTTCAGGCAAAGTTTTATATGAATCGCCATCTGTAATGACAAACGCAGACATTTCAATTCCTTTTAAGAATTGTTCAATGACAACGCGTGAACTTGCATCACCAAATTTTGCATCGGCCAACATAGATTTTAATTCTTGTTTGGCTTCTTCCAATGTTTCTAAAATCAAAACACCTTTTCCAGCAGCTAAACCATCTGCTTTCAATACGTAAGGCGCTTTCATTGATTCCAAAAACTTGTAACCTTTTTCTAAAGTATCTTTGGTAAATGTGGCATATTTTGCGGTTGGAATATTGTGACGCATCATAAATTCTTTCGCAAAATCTTTGCTTCCTTCCAATTGAGCCGCAGCTTTCGATGGCCCAATGACAGGAACTTTCATCAATTCTGGATCAGCCACAAAGAAGTCATAAATTCCAGCTACCAAAGGATCTTCTGGACCAACAACTACCATGTTGACATCATTTTCCAACACAAAAGCTTTTATCCCTTCAAAATCAGTTGGTTTCAATGCTACATTCGTTCCATGATTGCGTGTTCCTGCATTTCCTGGTGCGATGTATAATTGATCTAATTGCGAGCTTTTCGCCATTTTCCATGCCAATGCATGTTCTCTTCCTCCTGATCCTAGTAATAAAACTCTCATAATTGATTGGAAATTGATTTCGGTAAATCTATATTTAAGATTAACAGTTTTTCAATAATGATTCGAAAAGTAATTTTCCATCCTCATTGTTCAAAGCGGCATCAGCTGCTCTTTCTGGATGGGGCATCATTCCAAAGACATTTTTTCCAACATTGCGGATTCCAGCGATGTTGTTAATTGCTCCATTTGGATTGAATTCTGATGCGATTTCACCATTTTCGGAGCAATATTGAAAAATGACTTGGTTGTTGTCGTAGATTTTTTTCAAAGTATCTTCACCTGCATAAAATCTTCCTTCACCATGCGCGATTGGAATTTGATAAGCGCGATTTAAGTCTAAATCTTTGGTGATTGCAGAATCGTTTGAAGCAGGTTTTAGATAAACATTTTTACAAATGAATTTCTGATTGTCGTTGTGTAACAAAGCACCATCTAACAATCCTGATTCTGTCAAAATTTGAAATCCGTTGCATACTCCCAATACATATCCGCCTTTGTTTGCGTGATTGATAACTTCTCCCATGATCGGAGAAAGTTTGGCAATAGCACCAGAACGCAAGTAGTCTCCGTAGGAAAATCCACCTGGAAGAACCACAAAATCAACGCCTTTTAAATCGGCTTCTTTGTGCCAAAGTTTTTCTACTTTTTGTCCCATCAAAGTTTCCAACACGTAAACCATGTCTTCATCGCAATTTGAACCAGGGAATGTAACAACACCAAATTTCATGTGTATCAATTTATTTTTGAACTGTAAGAATTACTTCTTAAAAATTGATACAAAAGTAGTCATTTCAAAGCCATCTGAAACGATAATTTTGACTTTTTTTTGAACGAAAATTTCAATCGATAAATCAGAAATCAATGCTGTATTTAGGTGGTTTTTTACTCCTTATTTAATAAAAAACTTGCCTATCGAGAACAAAAAAGTAGCGTAAAAAAGGATGGTTGCAAACATGTGGGTCGATTTGTGAAAGAATGAAAATGGTAGAAAAAGTACCAACGCTATCATTCCAAAACTAAACCATTCGTATTGTTTTAAAAATAAAATCTCAACTGTGCCCAAACCAATTCCGATGAAAAGAAATAGGAAAATAATCGCAGTTAATTTTCTAAAACGGATAGAACTTTTGGCGTTTTTGATTCTAATTCCCCACAAACTCAGCAAGGCAGAAAAGGCAAAAAGTCCCATAGAAATCAAGAACAACAATTGTTTTTGGGTGTAATTGACAGACGTTTCAATGAAATTCCAATTGATTTGATTTTTGTTCCAAAGCACCATGATGAATCCATAAATCAGTGGAGTGATAAAACCAATGGTCGAAAGAAAAGTTTCTCTGAATACAAAAGGTCTGATTCGGGTAATCATAAACCAAATCATCGGAAAGCCGAAAATCAACGGTGGATGAAAACTGGCAGCGCAACCAAAGAGAAATCCTGCATTGAAAGCGATTTTTCTTCCGTCTAAATTGTTTTCTAATTCAAATAATTGAAATAGAGAAAGAATCAAAAATGTGTGCGCAACGAGAACACCGTCGATTTGATAAAATGAGTGATAAAAACTCATTAAAACGGTATAAAGAAGCGAAACGACGTAGGTATTTTTGTCGTAGAAAGTGTTGATGTTGAACAGGAAATTGAGCAACAATGCATTCAATAAAACAAAAACGCCTGGAATAAATTGCACCCAATCGAATCCCAAATCAACTGAATTTGGAAGCGTAAAACTGCCCCAAAGTCCCAAATCCACTTCTCGAGAAATTTCGAAGAAAATCGTTTCAGAACTTAACATCCCGCTATTAAGCATGATATATCCTCCAATCACCAAAGGCAATAAGAACAATACCAACAATTGATTTCCGAGAAATATTCTGATCATGGACGCCAAAGTTAATGAAATCTGTTAAGCTATCGAAAAAGGGAGCGGATAGAACATTTTTTTTGTCTTTTCGCAAGCAAAATTTTGCATATTTAGTGCTTTTTTGAACGCTTTTTATTTAGAAAAATTCCAATCTAAATGAGTTATTCACTTTTTTGATAAAGAATGTTGATAATTACTTAAAAAATGTTTTACTTTGTCCTAAGTTTAAAAAATAGAAATTATGAATTCAAGAGAAATATGGTGGTCAGTCGGAGATGGTTTACAATCATTTTTAGGCATGTTTTACGATAATATTGGTAATATTTTCAATTATTCTTGCATTGTTCTTGGATTTATCGGTCTTTTCTATTGGTTGAACTTACAACGTAAATTCAATTTAGAAGAATTTAAAGACAAAGGAAAAAACTAATTTATTTAGAATATAAAATTGAGGTTGTCATAATTAGGCAACCTTTTTTTGTTTGTCAAAATTTGTAAAATCATGAAGCATACAATCATCATAACTGCTGGAGGAATCGGTAAAAGAATGGGAAGTGACATTCCTAAACAGTTTCTTTTGTTGGCTGGAAAACCAGTTTTGATGCATGCGATTGAGCGGTTTTATGAATTCGACAATCATGCGCAAATCATCCTCACTTTGCCGAATGAATGGAAAGATTACTGGGAAGAATGTTGTGACAATGCCGATTTTGATATTTCTCATGAAATTATTGACGGCGGAAAGGAACGTTTTCATTCCATCCAAAATGCTTTGCAAATCGCTCATGGAGAATTGATTGCAGTACATGATGGCGTTCGACCATTGGTGAGTATTTCAACGATTGAAAAATGTTTTAACACCGCTAAAGCCAAAGGAAATGCGATTCCTGTTGTGGAAGTAAAAGAATCTTTGAGAAAACTTGAAAATCATAGCTCAACAGCACTCGTTAGAAGCGAATATCGATTGGTGCAAACGCCACAATGTTTTACTGCAGATATTTTGAAAAAAGCCTACAAACAAACGTATCATTCCGCAATAACCGATGATGCTTCATTGGTAGAAGCCATGGGAATTCAAATTCATTTAATTGATGGAAATGATGGTAATATCAAAATCACAACGCCCCTTGATTTGCAATTGGCAGAAATTTTATTGAGTACTGAAAAGATTTAATTGCTTTTTACAATTGTCCGTCAGAATGATAGACGCCATTTTTGAAAACTTTTACCTTCAATAGAATTCCGTCTCGGTCGTAAACATAGACTTTTCCATTAAAAAGTTTTCCTTCTTTGAAATCTCCGTCTTGCCAAATTTCACCGTCAACGTTATACACTTTGTTGTATCCATTGGGTTGAAACTTGCCGTTTTTGACAATTGGTTTGGTGATTTTTGGAGCGGTTTCAGCAGCAACTGTTGGACTAGCTACTTTTACTTTAGGTCTTTCCATTTCTTTCTCGACACTGTTTTTCAACGTTCCATCGCTGTTGTATTCAATCATTTCTTTGATGTCGCCATTTTCATAATAGCGTGTAGCTTTGCCACTTGCAACGCCATTCATTGCAGTGTATTCATATTCAACTTGTCCGTTTGGATAGAAAAATCTGACTTTTCCATTTTCTTTTCCAGTACTGTTGTATGAAGCTTCATATTCCAATTTTCCATTGGGATGATACATTTTCAAAGAATCGCTGTAAACGCCATCTTCGTAATTTCCAATTTCTTTGATTCTGCCGTTAGAATGGTATTTGATGTATTTTCCGCTTGGTCGATTGTTGTTGTATTCACCTTTTAATTTTGGTGTAACGCCGTCGTTGTGATACATTATCCAAAGTCCAACTCTGCGGTCATCTTTGTATTCGCCTTCCTCAATTTTTCCTTTTGCTGGAAAACCTTCACTTGGTCGATCTTGACCGTAATAAATCCATTTTCCTTGCTTTTTACCGTCAGCGCTTCTTTTGTTAATCTCATCATTTTGATTTACTTGCGCGCTTGCAAAAAGGGCTGTTTCAGCAAAAAAACTGAAGAAAAATACGAAAAAAATGAAACCTTTTAACATGTCTGATTAGTGATAAACGAGTGGAAGATACGAATAAAATTGTTTTAATTCTCCAATTTTGAAATATCGACGTTTTCCAACATAATTTTAACCATCGCTTCCAAATCAAATTTCAATTTCCAATGCCAATCGTTCGCCGCAGCAGAATCATCAATCGAATTTGGCCAACTGTCAGCAATCGCTTGTCTGAAATCTGGCGCATAATCAATCGTAAAATTTGGTAAATGTTTTTGAATCGCCTCAGCCAAAGTTGCTGGCGTAAAACTGATTCCTGCCAAGTTATAGCTTGACCTGATTTTCACTTCTTCCTTCGGAGCTTCCATTAATTCAATGGTTGCGCGAATGGCATCTTCCATATACATCATTGGCAACGCACTTTCGCTATTCAAAAAGGAAGTGTATTTTCCTGATTTTTTGGCATTGTAGAAAATATCAACGGCGTAATCTGTCGTTCCACCACCTGGCAAACTCGTGTAAGAAATCAATCCTGGATAGCGGATGCTTCGCACATCTACGCCAAATTTGTTGTAGTAATATTCACACCATCTTTCACCTGCTTGTTTGGAAATTCCGTAAACCGTCGTTGGTTCCATGACCGTATATTGTGGAGTCAAATCTCTTGGAGTTGTTGGTCCGAAAACGGCAATCGAGCTTGGCCAAAATATTTTTTGAATGTGTCCTTCTTTCGCTAAATCTAGAATCGTGAACAAACCTTCCATGTTCAATTTCCATGCAAAATCTGGATTTTTTTCAGCGGTTGCAGACAACAATGCTGCCAACAAATAAACTTCATTGATTTGGTTATCGATGATGTAAGCACGCACATTTTCTTTGTCGAGCGCATCGAGTTGTTTGTAAGGACCTGACTTCAAAGCGTCAGTTGCTTCTGGTTTTACGTCAGCAGCGACTACATTTTCTTGACCAAAACGGGTTCTTAAAGCCAAAACGAGTTCGGTACCAATTTGTCCACAAGCACCGATTACCAATATTTTTTTCATTCTTTTTCGATTGTTGTACAAATTTAAATGAATCATTGAATAAAGCAATCTACGGAGGTCTTTTTATACCGAAAAAGAAAAAAACGGCGCTTCATGTTCAAACATTTTGCCTATTTGAATGTTACCCTAACCTAGTTCATCCATGGAAAAACAGCGAATTAACATAGTTTGGTTTAAGCGAGATTTGCGGTTCACAGATCACGCGCCGCTTTGTGCTGCTTGGGAAGCCAATTTGCCGAATTTGCTTCTGTATTGTTTCGAACCTTCTGTGATGGCTTGCGAAGACAGCGATGTGCGTCATTGGCGATTTGTGTATGAATCTTTGCAAGACATGCAATCTAAATTGGATGAAAGGAATGCGAAAATCTACATTTTCCACCAGGAAATTTTGCCAGTTTTGAATGCGATTTCGACGCAATTCGAAGTTGTAAACATCTTTTCTCACGAAGAAACTGGAACCAATTTCACTTTCGACAGAGACAAAAGCGTAGGTCGATTTTGCAGAGAAAACGCCATAAATTGGCAAGAATTTCCGACCAATGCCGTGGTGCGAAGACTCAAATATTTGCGCGATTGGGGAAAAATTTGGGAAGAAAGAATGACCGCACCGCCACAAATGATTACTGAATCAGGCGGCAATATTTTGTCTTTGGATGAAACATTTTACCAAACCAATTGCGGTGAAAAATTGCCAGAAAATATCACGCAACACGACCCTCATTTTCAGCAAGGTGGCGAAACTTGGGCTTGGAAATATTTGAATAGTTTTCTGAAATCTCGGGTGCAGAATTACAGCCAACACATTTCAAAACCAGAATTGAGTCGCATAGGTTGCAGTCGATTGTCGCCTTACTTGACTTACGGAAATATCAGCATGCGCATGGTTTATCAGTACACGCAGCAACACTACAAATCGTCCAAAAACAAGCGTGACATTGACAATTTTGTTTCCAGATTGCATTGGCATTGCCATTTTATTCAAAAGTTAGAATTGAACGTGAATATCGAATTTCACTCTATTTTGAAAAAATACGACGCGGTGGAAAGACCAAAAAATGAAGCTTTTATTTTGGCTTGGCAGTCGGGAAAAACGGGCGTTCCCATTGTGGATGCTTCGATTCGCAGTTTGGTAGCAACGGGTTTTTTGAATTTCAGAATGCGCGCCATGGTCGTTTCGTTTTTCGTTTTCAACTTGTGGCAAGATTGGCGCGATTTGCATTTTTTAGCGCGACAATTTTTGGATTACGAGCCGGGCATTCATTATCCGCAATTGCAAATGCAAGCTGGCGCAACGGGAACCAACATCATCCGCATTTACAATCCGATTCGAAATTCTGAAAAGCACGATGCAGAAGGCGTTTTCATCAAAAAATGGATTCCAGAATTGGCAGATATTCCCGCGAATTTGATTCATGAACCGTGGAAATTGAGCGCAATGGAACAAGAATTATTCAACTGTGAAATTGGCAAAGATTATCCTGCGCCGATTGTTGATCTTGAAAAAACGAGAAAATACGCTGGCGAAGTGGTTTGGGGTTTGCGTACAAAGACGAAAGTGAAAGAAGGATAAAATCGCACATAAAAAAAGCGAGAGTTTCCCCTCGCTTCCTGAATATACATTTTTGATTTACTATTTCTTAACTACTCTTTGAACACCAATTACAGTGTTGTTAGATTGAATAGTCGCAAAATAAATTCCGTTAGTATAATTTGATAAATCAATTTGTTGGTTGTTTTGAATCGCTTGATCTAGCATGATTTTACCAGTTACGTCTTGCAAAATCAATCTCGCGTTGCTGTTTCCTGCTTTCAAACTGATGTTGAATTTATCATTCGTTGGATTTGGGTAAATTGAAAATTCATTCATGCTATTTTCATCCAAACCAGCTGTTGATTCATAAATTACATTGAAAGTAAATCTTTGGTTTGTTACTCCAACTGGGAAACCATCGTCAGTTGCTGTAAAATCAACTGTGTAAATTCCTGGAGAAACACCTGCTGCATTGAAAGTCGCATTCACGTTGTAGAACTGATTTCCAATGTTGTTTGATGTATAAGAAAACACACCAATTGGAGCGTTTGTATTGTGTGAAGTTACGATTGTTTGATTCGTTTCTGGTGTCATAATTCCAAAAGAGAAATCGATTGAATTTCCACTTTTTCCTAAAGTATCGCCTGTGTAAACATCGATTGTATCGCAAATTGTGCTGCTAATCAAAAGCGGTGGAGTGTTGGTTGTTGACATTCCAGCCACGTTGAAATAAATTTCTTGACCGTCTAAGAAATCAACGCCATCATTTAGGTTGATTGGACCATCGAAAGCAGTTCCACTTTGATCAAATTGACCCACTTGGAAGAAATCTGTTCCGTTTCCAACGTTTACGCCCACAGTTGCAGGAACGCCGCCAAAACCACCAACTCCTTGAGATACATCTCCCGTTGTCCATTGCATGTCTTGGTAACAGAAAGAAACGTTTCCACCTGCTGAAACCAAAGAATCAGAGCCATTTGAAATGATTAATTGAAAAGTGGAAACCAAATCAGTGTGATTACTAAAATAACCAACTTGATTCCAGTTGACAATCAGTGAAGTTGGCGTGATTTTATACCAAACACTTCCGCCATCGCCCGTAGAAACACCTAAACTGTCATAAGTTCCCCGTGTATCAACATCTGCCCAAAAAGGTGCGATCATGTTGTAAGATGAATCTGGAAACGGATTTGGGGTGAAAGTAATGTATGGAGAAACGAAAGAAATATTTCCGTTGTTGTTGATATACAATGAATTGTATTGATTTCCGTAAAAATCAAAAGTAAATGGCAAATTGATTAAATCAGACGAACCATCGTCATTTGGTTGCATCGCCAATAAAAAAGTGGAATCCAAAGGAACCATGCAATCGCAAACCCCATTTTTCTCCATTGTTCCAGCGTATTTGATGTTGCTAGGAAACGCAAGGTCTGAAAAATTATAGCTTGCATTTTGATCTATCAAACCCGAAGCTTTCAACTGTTGGTATTCTGCTTTGGTAACAGTAATTGTATTTTGACCAAAAGCAACACTGCTTGAAAGTCCGATGAGTAATAATAATCTTTTCATAAGTATTGCTTTATGTTGATTTATAGTCTAAAGACGTTGGTTGAATTGAAAAGTTGTTTGGGATTGGAAAATAGGTTGGAAAGTTGGATTTTATTAATTTGGTGGTGACGTTTTTTCTTTCTTTTTGAAATTTAAAGGGTAATTTATGCCAATGCCAATGTTGTTATAAAAGAAAAAAACAGAACCTTTGTCATAGCTATTTGCTGCATTCCTAGTTTTTACCCTTATCAAAGTCGGTTCGTATTGTAATTTGATTGCCCATTTTTTAAAGGAATATTGAATTGCAAAATTTGCTGTAAGCGCATAGGGCACATTTGTGATGTAGTAATATTCATCCTTACTACTAAAGGTTATTCCATCAACTTTATTGTTGAAGGCATAAGGATTAAATTTTGAAACAACACTTGGTTTGGTTAGTTTGAAGAAATTATGGTCCTTGGAATATGATAAAGAATCTTTCATTTGATTCAGAA